>JAFXZM010000021.1 GCA_017541275.1 Oscillospiraceae bacterium
GCAATTACTTTTCCGTGTTGCGCTTTATAGTCTCGCCTCGACTTGAATTCTTCCCTCCGCCCCTTCCGGAGCTTCAGTCAAATTCGGAATCTTCAAGGGTTCTCTTTCTTGGTTGCATTGTTCAATTTTCAAGGTGCCGGGGTTGATTGTCCGCCCCCTTTTCTTATGGGGCAACTCAATCATTATACCACAGAATCGAAAATTTGTCAAGTCCTTTCCGGGACTTTTTTCGTTCTGTTTCGCCGCTCTCTCGCGGCGACTTGTATATGATACCATATTTTTCCGGAAAAGTCAACCCCCTCCGGCGTAGAACAGAGCGGCAATTTTGCATGCTATTTTGTGCCATTTTGCCATTACTCTGCTTACAGATCATTCTGCGCTGCGGCGTTCCTGTTCGGCATCGCCTAAAATCACCGTAAAAACATTGATTCCGTTTTTGCTTTCCGCCGTGATCGAGCCGCCGTGCAGCTCAGCGATGCTGCGTGCAACGCAGAGGCCGAGCCCGTACCCGCCGGTTTCTCTGGCGCGCGAGGGGTCTGCGCGGTAAAACCGGTCAAAGATTTTCGTCAGATCCTCCTCCGAGATCGGGTCGCCCGAATTGGAAATGACGATGCGGAGCTGCTGCCTGCGGTTATGATTCGCCACAACACGTATCGTACCGCCCTCCGGCGTGTACATCTGCGCATTGTTCAGCAGCGCCTCTGTCATTTGCCGGATGCGCTTCCAGTCGCCCACATATTTCATATCCGGCGTCATTTCATAGTCAAAATCGCGGCCCGTCTCGAAGATTTCCGATTCGCGCTCCATGCAGAGGCCCTCCAGCCGCTCGGATATGTTCATCTCCTCGGTATCCAGCCGGATTTCGCCCGCGTCGATCTTTGCAAGAAAGAGCAGATCGCCGACCAGCCCGGACATCCGCATCGTTTCATCCTTGATGCTGTCCAGAAATTTCTCCTGCGATTCGATCGGCGCCTCCGGATTTGACAAAACCGCCTCCGTATTTGCCGCAATCACCGTCAGCGGCGTTTTGAGCTCATGCGTCGCATCGGCAACAAAATCGTTCTGCTTCTCGAACGCCGTCCTGATCGGTTTGCTGACCCAGACCGCCAGCAGAATGCAGGCAGGAGTGAGCAGCACCATGCCCAATAATGTAAACATCACTGTATTTCTCCGGAGCCGCTTGGCCATGTCCTGCTCCTGCGTACACTCGGCCACAACCGCATATGCGCCGCCCCGCTGCAAAACCGACAGGCAGCGATACCGCCTGCCGCCCAGCTCGACCTGCGCGATCCGCTGTGCGCCGTCTGTGTTCAGCTCCGCCGCGATTGCCTGAAGGGTATCGTCGCTCAGGCTCATATGTGACTGCTCCGACTCCCGGATGGTTCCGTTTTCGTCCAGCCAAAGTGCAGCCATGCCGCGTGTTTCATCCGTCAGCGTCTGACTCTCGGCCGCCTTGCGCAGCGCCGCTTCCGTTTCGCCGACCGATGACTGATACATATATAAACTGATACCGGTACACAGTGCCGCCAGAAACAGCAGCATCAGTGCCCAGCTTATCAGCAGAAAGCGCAGTCTCAGTTTTCGGTGCATCTGCCCGCCTCCCGTTCCTGAAATTTGAATCGCCGGGAAATCAGAAACCGTCCCTTCGGGTTCCTTATATAGTATATTATAGCGCATGAATGCCGCTCTGTGAAGTATATTGGATTCAAATTCATCCAAAAATACCAAAAACGACAATTCAACTCTGAAAATTTCGGTATTCTGCCCCTTTCCAAATCATGCAAAATATGATATAATGATTGTGTGTGCAAATTTTGCTCAGCCGCATCATGGAACGGTGCGGCAGGAAAGGAATGAAGATATCATGCAAACCGATTTCGCGAAGGAATCCGCCCTCTATCAGCTCTGGCTGGAGCATGCTGTCGATGACCCCGATCTGATCTCGGAGCTCGAAAGCATCCGCGGTGACAATGATGCAATCCGCGAGCGCTTCTACCGGGATCTGGAATTCGGCACCGGCGGCCTGCGCGGCGTGCTCGGCGCCGGTACTGCTCAGATGAATATTTATACCGTCCGCCGGGCGACACAGGGGCTTGCTGATTATGTCAACGGGTCGTTCGCCGAGCCGAGCGTCGCTATTTCCTACGACAGCCGCATCAAGTCTGATACCTTTGCAAAGGCTGCGGCATCTGTCCTTGCGGCAAACGGCATCCGCGTTCACCTCTATACCGAGCTCATGCCGACCCCGATGCTCTCCTTCGCGGTGCGCGCGCTGCACTGCTCCGCCGGCATCATGGTCACTGCGAGCCACAATCCCGCAAAATACAACGGCTATAAGGTCTACGGTGCCGACGGCTGCCAGATCACACTGGACGTTGCTAACACCGTCATCAATAAGATCAAGGCTGTTGATATCTTCAATGACGTCAAAACAACTGATTTTGAGGAAGCCGTCGCTAACGGCATGATCTCCTATATTCAGCAGGATGTCATTGAGGACTATTACAAAAATGTACTCGCACAGGGCATCAATACCGCGCTTTGCCCGGACAGCGGCCTGAAGATCGTCTATACCCCGCTCAACGGCACCGGCAATAAGCCTGTGCGCGAAATCCTGAAGCGCATCGGCATCAGCGAGGTCACTGTCGTGCCGGAGCAGGAGCTCCCGGACGGCAATTTCACAACCTGCCCGTATCCGAATCCGGAGATTCGCGAGGCGCTGGAATACGGTCTGCGCCTGTGCGATCAGGTTCAGCCTGACCTGCTGCTCGCAACCGACCCAGACTGCGACCGCGTCGGCATCGCCGTACCGGACGGTCAGGGCGGCTATGCACTGTTCTCCGGCAATGAGGTCGGTGCAATGCTGCTGGAATATATCTGCGAACAGCGCACAAAGCTCGGCACCATGCCGAAGGACCCCGTCGCGGTCAAGACGATCGTCACGACCGATCTGGTGAAAGCAATCGCAGCAGAGTACGGCGTCCGGCTCATCGACGTCCTCACCGGCTTCAAATTCATCGGCGAGCAGATCGCTCTGCTGGAGGAAAAGGGCGAGGAGAACCGCTATATCTTCGGCTTTGAGGAAAGCTACGGCTATCTCGCCGGTACATATGTCCGCGACAAGGACGCTGTGGTCGCCTCCATGCTGATCGTCGAAATGGCTGCATATTACCGCACCAAGGGCATCTCCATGATGCAGGCGCGCGAGAACCTCTACAGCAAGTACGGCGTTTTCAAGCACAGACAGGAAAGCTTCGCCTTTGAAGGCGTCAGCGGCATGCACAGAATGCAGGAGATCATGCAGTCGCTCCGGACGGATGCACCGAAGGAGATCGGCGGCCTGAAAGTGATCGAATCCGCAGACTACCTCACCGGCCTGTTTACCGATGCCGCGACCGGCGAGACCCGCCCGACCGGTCTTCCGAAGTCTGATGTCGTTTCGTTCTTCCTGCCGGATCATGCAAGCGTCATCGTCCGTCCCTCCGGTACGGAACCCAAGATCAAGGCCTATTACACCACTACCGGCAAGACGATGGCTCAGGCGGAAGCACTGGAGGAAAAGCTCCGTGCCGATATGCAGAAGCTTCTGAAAAAATAATTGCAATACCCCTTGCTTTTTTTCTGAAAGTATGGTATAATATTGTTCGTGTTTGATTCATAGCACTACTGTCCGAACAGTAACCGGATGGGCTGTTATGTCAATGATACAACAACTCAGAAACCGAAAGAGGTGAAAATCAATGGCAAAGGAAGGCATCCATCCGGTATGCGAGAAAACTACGATCACCTGCCACTGCGGCAACGTCATCGAGGTGCTCTCGACCAAGAAGGACATCAAGGTTGAAATCTGCTCCAAGTGCCACCCGTTCTTCACGGGCAAGCAGAAGCTGGTTGACACCGGCGGACGTGTCGAGCGCTTCAACAGACGCTTCAACCGCAAGTAAGATTGCAAAAATACCGGTCGCTTCGGCGGCCGGTCTTTTTTGTGCAGAATGCTCGCGGTGCGATATATCGAGACTCGATGCATTGTGCAGTTCGCAGAATCGACCGGAAGCCCTTGACAAATATATCGAAGTGTGATATACTGGCATTGCAGTGAGATACATTGCACTTCGATATATCGAACCGGAATAGATAGAGGTGAAACATATGACCGACAAGATCCGCCGCGTCTATGTCCCGATGACCGAAACAGGCTTCTATATCCTGTTCTGTCTGCGGGAGGAAATGCACGGCTACAGCATCGGACAACGTGTCCGGGAAATGACGGACGGCGCTGTCATCATCAGCGCAGGCACCATGTACGGTACCCTGTCAAAAATGGAAAAAGACGGGCTGATCCGGTTCGTCCGCGAGGAGGACAAGCGCAAGCTTTACCGCATCACGGAGCTCGGAACGGAAGTCCTTGATCTCGAAATCGAACGCATCAAGCGGCTTTACAGAAACATCGGAGGTGTCTGATATGGGAGGAAAACTGAATACGATCAAAAGAGTACGGAAGCACTTTCTGCTCTACGATTATGAAAAAGAGGAACAGTATCTCCATGAAATGCACGCAAACGGCTGGCGCTTTGTCGATACGACCGGCTGGCGGTATACATTCGAGCGCTGCGAGCCGGCGCAGGTCATTTACCGCATTGATTTCAGCGGTGTTCCGCTCAGCGAGCGCGATGATTACAATGCAATGTTCCGTGATTACGGCTGGGAATATTTGCAGGATTTCAACGGCTTCAGCTATTTCCGCAAATCTGCGGACGGCGTCAAGCCTGAAGATCTGGAGATCTTCAGCGACGGGCAGTCGCGCCTTGATATGGCCAAGCGCATTCTGACACACAAGCTGTTTCCGCTCCTCATGCTGATGCTTCTGCTGATCCTGCCGCAGCTCATCCGCCTGATCCGTGAAGCACGCTCTCCGAAGGCATATATACTGGATTACGTGCTGCTGGGGCTGTATCTGCTCATGCTCATATTGTACAGCGTGCTGTTCCTGCGCTGCTTCTGCGGTTACCGGCGCATGAAGAAAAAATACAGCGCAGAGCAGTAATCTGTCAACGCTGCGCGGTGATTCTGAACAGAGCTTCACCGCGCAGCACTGCATCTGCACACGCTGCAAAAAAATCTGAAATAATTGCAAAAAAGGCTTGACAAATCTCCTTTTTTGTGCTATAATAATATCTGTTGTGAGGGTGTAGCTCAGTTGGTTAGAGTACCTGCTTGACATGCAGGGGGTCATCGGTTCAAGTCCGCTCATCCTCATCCGAAAAGCATCTGCGAAGGCAGGTGCTTTTGTTTTTTCTGCATACTGCAAAAAGCGTGCACCACGTTTCCGTGATGCACGCTTTTTTGTTCATCAATCCTGTCATACGGGGCAGTGCGCCTTTGACCTGCGCAGCTTGTGCCGTCTGTGTCATTGCACACCGCGTCGAACGACTCCAAAGAGATCAGAACTTGCGCTTACGTGCTGCTTCAGACTTCTTCTTGCGCTTTACGGAAGGCTTCTCATAATGCTCACGCTTCCGAACTTCAGCGATCACGCCGTCTTTTGCGCAAGAACGCTTGAAACGCTTGAGAGCGGTATCCAAGGACTCGTTCTTACCAACGCGTACTTCTGCCACGAATTTTTCCCTCCCTTTGTCCAACGACAGAGGCTATCTATAAAGATGCATCCGGAGGCCGGACACTCCTTATAAGCAATTAGTCAAATACATGTATATTGTATCACAAATTATACGTTTTGTCAAGCTCATTTTTACGTGAGAGGCAGATTCCGCTTCTGATTCGTTAATTTGCTACAAAATTCATCAGTTTATTTTGTACATATATCCGCTTGCGGACGGTCTTGCCGGCGAGCGCCTCCTGCACCTTCGGGTCTTCCATTGCAAGTGCAGCAACCGTTTCTTCATCGGCTCCCTGCGGAATCATCAGCTTGGCCTTGATCTTGCCGCAGAGCTGCACCACGATCTCGACCTGCTCGTCGATGCACAGCGCCGGGTCAAAGTCCACCCACTTCTGCTCATTGAGCACACCGAAGCCCATGAGCCCGAACAGCTCCTCTGTGACATGCGGTGCAAACGGATTGAGCAGGATCAGCAGCGTGCGGTACTCTGCTTTGGTGACACTGCCGGTCGCGTAGATATCGTTGACAAGCGTCATCATCGCTGCGATTGCGGTGTTGAACTTCAGGCTCTCGATATCCTCTGTAACCTTGCGGATGGTCTTGTGCATCTTCGACATCATCTCCGGGCGGTAGCTGTCGCCGTCGGTGACGATATCCTGCATCGCCCAGACGCGCTCGACAAAGCGCTTGCAGCCCTTGACGCTGTTCTCGCTCCACGGTGCGGCCTTCTCGTAGTCGCCCATGAACAGGACATACAGGCGCAGCACATCGGCGCCGTACTGGTCAACGACGTCGTTCGGGTCGATGACATTGCCCTTGGACTTGGACATCTTGTCGCCGTCCGGGCCGAGAATCAAGCCCTGTGCGGTACGTTTTGCATACGGCTCTGCGGTCGGCACAACGCCGATATCGTAGAGGAACTTATGCCAGAAGCGGGAGTAGATCATATGTCTTGTGACATGCTCCATGCCGCCGTTGTACCAATCGACCGGCATCCAGTATTTCAGCGCGTCCATATCCGCGAGGCACTTGTCGTTTGTCGGGTCGCAGTAGCGCAGGAAATACCACGAGGAACCCGCCCACTGCGGCATGGTATCGGTCTCGCGCTTTGCCTTGCCGCCGCACTTGGGGCAGGTGCAGTTCACGAACGAATCCAGTTTTGCGAGCGGCGATTCGCCGTCGGTGCCCGGCTCGAAGTTCTCGACGGGCGGCAGTCTCAGCGGCAGCTCCTCATACGGCACAGCCACGATGCCGCAGGACGGGCAGTGTACCAGCGGAATGGGCTCGCCCCAATATCTCTGGCGGTTGAACGCCCAGTCCTTCATCTTATACTGCACGCCGGCCTCGCCGCAGCCCTTTTCTTCGAGCACGGTCAGCACCTTTGCGATGGAATCCTTCTTGTTCGTCAGGCCGTTGAGCGCGCCGGAATTGACCATTTCGCCGTCGCCGGTATAGGCCTCCTTTTCGATATCGCCGCCCTTGATGACCTCGATGATGTCGATGCCGAATTTCTTTGCGAATTCGTAGTCTCTCTGGTCATGTGCGGGAACCGCCATGATCGCGCCTGTGCCGTAGCCCATCATGACGTAGTCGGAAATGTAGATCGGAATTTCCTTATCCGTCAGCGGGTTGACAGCGGTCAGTCCCTCAATCTTCACGCCGGTCTTATCCTTGACAAGCTGGGTGCGCTCAAATTCGGTTTTCTTGGCGCATTCCGCCTTATAGGCATCGAGCGCGTCGATATTCGCGATCGAATCGCGGTATTTCTGAATCATCGGGTGCTCCGGCGCCATGACCATGAAGGTCACGCCGTAGAGCGTATCCGGTCTTGTGGTATAGATACGGAGCTGTTCATCCTGCTCCTTGATCCTGAAATTGACAAATGCACCGGTCGATTTTCCGATCCAGTTCTGCTGCTGCAATTTGATATTCGGGAGATAATCGACAGTCTCCAGCCCTTCGAGCAGCTTGTCGGCATATTCGGTAATGCGGAGATACCAGACCTCCTTGGTTTTCTGGACGATCTCGCTGTGGCAGACATCGCACTTGCCGCCCTGCGAATCCTCATTCGAGAGAACGACCTTGCAGGAGGGGCAGTAGTTGACCATGGTCTTGTCGCGGAACACCAGACCGTGCTCAAACATCTTCAGGAAGATCCACTGCGTCCACTTGTAGTAGCCCTCCTCCGTCGTATCGACGACACGCGACCAGTCGAATGAGAAGCCGACGCGCTTGAGCTGTCCGGTAAACTTTTTGATGTTCTCGTCCGTGACCTGTCTGGGATGCACACCGGTCTTGATCGCGGTGTTTTCGGTCGGCAGACCGTAGGCATCGAAGCCGATCGGGAACAGGACATTGTAGCCCTGCATCCGGCGCTTTCTGCTGACGACCTCAAGGCCGGAATACGCCTTGATGTGGCCGACATGCATACCGTGTCCGGACGGATACGGGAACTCGACCAGCGCATAGAACTTCGGCAGCGAATAGTCATTCTTCGCACGGAAGGTCTCATGCTCGTCCCAGTACGTCTGCCATTTCTTCTCTATCTCAGAGAACCGATACTCCTGCATTTTGAAAAAACCTCACTTTCAGGATTGAATAAACATTTTATTGGAACAAATAATCGAAATGCGCTTTGACATCCTTGTGAAATGCCAGCACACAGGCCGCCAGCATATCAATCACGCCCTCGATCGCATAGATCAGGAACTGATTGAAGCCGATGAGCCGCAGATTATTTATCATATTGGTGCACGCGACGAGCATCAGCACGACCGCGATCGCCCTATTGGAATATTTCAGACCGATCAGGAAGCAGAACAGCGCTGCCAGTCCGATCGCGAGCGGCTTCAGGCTGCCGCCGAGCACCAGAAAATTGAACACCGGCTTGATGCACATATAAGCCGCAATGGCAACGCTGATGAGCTGACCGGTGCTGCGCGGGAAGCTGAAATCAGGGCCTTTCATCGTACTCATGCGCCGGTGTTTTCCCCGTCGATCAGCAGATGCGAGATATCGACCTGCTCGCCGTCCGCCCAGAGATGCTCAAGGCTGTATTCCTCTCTGGTCTGCGGATAGAACACATGCACGACGATATCATTGTAATCGAGCACGATCCAGTTTGCGGCTCTGACGCCCTCGACACCGCGCGGCTCAATGCCGAGCTGACCGAGCTGGAAATCAACCTCGTCTGCGAGCGACTTGACCTGCGTGGTGCTGGTACCGGTCGCGATCACGAAATAATCCGCGATGATCGAGAGATTGGTGATGCCGATGACCTTGATATCAACGGCCTTTTTGCTGTCGAGAATTTTCACGATTTTTTCGAGCTTTTCCTGTGTCGTCATATGGTTTGACCTCCTTTGCAATTCATGTTTCAGGTATTGGCTTAGTATTCAGACCCGAGGCTGCACGAGAGATATCCGATCTCCATTGCGCGGCTCAGGCGTGCAAAAATGCGGTGCAGGGGCGTGCGCTCCAGCGACAGCTTCACGGTCACGGAGGCGCACCATGCGCAGAATGAGCGGCACGGAATGTGGCTCCAGATCCACGCAACAACACCGAGCCACCAGCGTGCAAAGCCGCTGTTTTTCTTCTCATGCGGCGGATGAACGGAGGAAGCGCGGTCGGGCGCTGTCTGTACCACAGCAGGCACAGCCGGTTCATCCGTCAGCAGGGGTGCCGGTTCGGTCGTAGTCTGCGGCGGGACGGTTTCGGTCGCGAGCGGCAGGCCGTCCTCCGTAACAGTAAACAGCGATTCACTGACAGTGATCTCCGAATCGGAGGAATCGACAGCGGTGAGCTTCAGCGCATAATAGCCGCAGGGAAGCTGCGAGAAATCCAGCCGGTTTGTGAAGAATCCGGTCAGCTTATAGGAGCGCGCATAAGGATTCACAGTGACGCTCTGAAGCGGTACAGAGGGATTATCTGCCGCATAGATCTCGCCGGTGATGCTGCGGAGCACAGCGTCCGAGCTGACATTTCCGGCGATATCGAAATGCGAGCCGACCTTCATGACGCCGTTCGGCAGCATCGAATTTGTAATCACCGCGCTGGGGTTGAAATACTGTGATGTATAGCAGATATTGCAGTCAACGGTTGTTTTCACGCCCGGTGTTCTTCCGCAGCCGGAATACTGCCAGATCGTTGCCTCATCGGAGAGGTCATGGCCGTCGGGTGTCGAGAGGCCGTTGACCGTATTGAAGTAATTGGCCTCCCAGATCGCATAGCCGTCCTCCTGAAGCAGTTTTCTGTCGATGCATTCGGAGAAGAACGCCGTGCTCGAATAGACACCGGCGGTATAGCCGGCCTCCTCAATGCGCTCCAGTGCGCCAAGCACAGCCGGCATAAACACCTTCGGCGAGAGATGCTCCTGCCGCGATGCCGATTCCATATCGAGGAAGACCGGCAGTTCAAAACCCTTGCCGTCCAGCAGCTTCAGCATGTAATCGACGTCCTCGGTGAATTCCTGAGCATTTGCCGCATCGGTATACATATAGGCGCCGACCGCGATGCCGGCCTCCTTTGCGCCCTTATAGTTTTCCTCGAAGCGCTCGTCCGGCTCCCAGTCGTCATAGGCGCGGATGATCTTGCATACGCGGATAATCGCGAATTTCACGCCGCCCTCTGCGGCCGCTTTCCAGTCAATGCGCTCCTGATATTTGGAAACGTCAATGCCGAACACACCGGCCGCCGCAGAGGCGCGGAGCGTTCTGCCGGGGCAGTCTGCCGGAGCCAGCGCACAGAGCATGCAGGTCATGCACAGCACCCATGCTGTCGCCAGCAGCGTCAGCCGACGCAAAAACCTCTTCAACAGACCGCCTCCTTTCGCAGATTTCAAATACATTCTCCTATAGTATAGCACAAAATCAGCAAAAAAGCAAGCATTTTGTGCGTGCGGAAAAAAGCGGATGAAAGCTGTGTGAAACGCCGTATTTTACTCCGGAATTTCATTCTGGTTTCAGGTTCGGGCTCTATAATGTGGCCAGAAACCGGAAAGGAGCGTGACCGTTATGAGATCACACAGACTATTTGCAGCGGTATATGCCGCCGCCCTCACCGCATTCACAGGCTGGCTCGCGCTGGACACGTTCGTGATTCCGTCATTCTATCAGACGAACGCGGGCGAACTGAATCTTTCGCTGTTCGCGGAGGAATCCGCCGCAGAGCGCAGCACGGCTGAAGCGGAGGATTCCGCCGCAGAAAGCAGCAGCACGGGCGGGACATCCGGCAGACGCGGGCAGCATTCCCGCAGCGGAAAGCAGCCTTCCGCCGATTCCGGAGCCTCCGTGCCGGAATCCTCCGCCTCCGAAGAAACCGGCACTGCGGCAGAGCCCGTCAGCACGGCCGACAGCTACAGAGACGAAAATATCAGCATCACCGTCACAACCTGTGAGGCATACGACACAACTATTTATACCGCGGACGTCCGGCTCAGCTCCGCGCAATATCTGAAATCCGCATTCGCAGACGACTCCTACGGCCGGCACATTACTGCGGCGACCTCAGAAATTGCCGCAGCACATAACGCTGTCCTCGCGATCAACGGCGATTACTACGGCGCGCAGCAGACCGGCTATGTCATCCGCAACGGCATCGTGTACCGCGACAGCACTGACGGCGAAGATCTGCTCTGTATCTATGCCGACGGCAGCATGCAGATCGTCAATTCCGACACATACACCGCAGAGGAGCTGGCCGCGCAGGGTGTCTGGCAGGCATACAGCTTCGGCCCCGCGCTGATCGAGAACGGCGCCGTATCCGTCACGGAACATGACGAGGTCGGCAAAGCAATGGCCAGCAACCCGCGCACGGCGATCGGCATGATCGACGAGCTGCACTATGTATTCGTGGTCGCGGACGGACGAACCGCCGAAAGCGCCGGGCTGTCCCTCAGTGAGCTTGCGACATTTATGCAGAGCCTCGGCGTGAAAACCGCGTATAATCTGGACGGCGGCGGCTCCTCGACCATGTATTTTCAGGGGCAGGTCATCAACAATCCGACTTCAAACGGCAAAACGATCCGCGAAAGAGAGGTGAGCGACATTGTTTACATCGGCTGATCAGAAGCGTTTGCTGCATTATGCGCTCGGCGACGCAGCAGCAGCACTGTTCTTCGGGCTGTTCAGCAGCATCTACGAGCATTTCAGTCACGGCGTCTATTCCGATGCTATGATCTGCGCATACACGGTTCCGCTTGCGGGAGGCACTCTGCTGATGCTGCTGCTTCTGCGATTCTCCGACCGGCTGCGGCAGCCGTCCCCGGGGATTCTGGTGCTCTGGCACGCAGGGCTTGCAGCATTCACCGTCGGGCTGGTATTTCTCGGCGTACTGGAGATCTACGGCACAACAAACCGCATGGTTGCGGCTTATCCGGCAGTCGGCGGGCTGATGACCGGCTCTGCACTGCTTGCTTACGCAATCCGCAGGGAACCGCGTACACAGAAATGACCCCCGCAGAAAAAAAACGGGTATGTAATTTTTTAGGTGGTCGGAAAAATAAGGTTAAAACAAATAGTTTTAATTTCGCCCATATTAAAAGTTTCGCTCAAGCCTTTTCAAAGGCTTGCGGAGTCCAGAGGCAGAGCCTCTGGTCGCGCTCCGCAGAGCGCGAAATCCCCCACCGAAGGAGCTCCGCAAGGGTGAATTCCAAAAACGATCCAGTGGATCGTTTTTGGAAGAGGGACGCCCTGCGATAGAGGGCGTCCCTAGGCAAATTGCAGAACGATTTGCGATAATTCTAACAAATGTGAACCACCCTTTTTGTTACAGAAACCACCCAAAATGTTATTAGCCCCAAAAAAACAAAACGGCTGAGCAGACTGCCCAGCCGTTTTTGTATCTGAAATTACTCGTTGATAGCGGTAACAACGCCGGAACCGACCGTTCTGCCGCCCTCACGGATAGCAAAACGCAGACCGACTTCGATTGCGATCGGGGTGATCAGCTCAACCGAGATCTCGATGTTGTCGCCGGGGTTGCACATCTGAACGCCGTCCGGCAGCGTGATGATACCGGTAACGTCAGTTGTACGGAAATAGAACTGCGGACGATAGTTGGAGAAGAACGGCTTATGACGACCGCCCTCTTCCTTCTTCAGAACGTACACCTGACCCTTGAACTTGGTGTGCGGGTGAATGGAGCCCGGCTTGCAGAGAACCTGTCCTCTTTCGATGTCCTTACGGGAAACACCGCGGAGCAGTGCGCCGATGTTATCGCCGGCCTCTGCGTAATCCAGAGTCTTGCGGAACATTTCCAGACCGGTAACAACGGTGGAGCTCTTCTCTTCCTTCAGACCGACGATCTCAACGGTCTCGCCGACCTTGATCTGACCACGCTCAACACGACCGGTTGCAACGGTACCACGGCCGGAAATGGTCATGGTGTCCTCAACCGGCATCAGGAACGGCTGATCTGCCTTACGGTCCGGAGTCGGAATGTAAGAATCAACAGCATCCATCAGCTCGAGGATCGGTGCATAGACCGGATCATTGATATCGGTAGACTTGGAATCGAGAGCCTGGAAAGCGGAACCCTTGATGATCGGAATGTCATCGCCGGGGAACTCATAGGAGCTCAGGGTGTCACGGATATCCATCTCAACGAGGTCGATCAGCTCCTCATCGTCAACGAGGTCTGTCTTGTTCATGAACACAACGATTGCCGGCACGCCAACCTGACGGGCGAGCAGGATGTGCTCCTTGGTCTGAGCCATCGGGCCGTCGGAAGCAGCAACAAC
>JAFXZM010000022.1 GCA_017541275.1 Oscillospiraceae bacterium
ATCTCATCCCATGCATAGCCTGCACCCATATTGCCGTCCGGTGCCGGGCAGCCGTTGAAGGTCGGGCAGACCACGATCATCGGTTCAATGTCGCCGTTTGCGATCATGTTATCGAGCATAATGTCAATGTTGATTGCGTCGTCGTTGAAGCAGGTGCCCTCATTTTCTCCGCCGCCGTGCATCAGATAGAACACATTATACTGCTTGTTCTTGTCGTAGCCGTAAGGAACATACACATACATGGTTTTGCTGCCGTTGATGCCGCTGTAGGTTTCCTTGATAACCGTGCCGTGATTCGCAGGCTGCTTGAAATAGTTAATCTGGTCATTCTGCGGTGCGGCATGATACTGAACCGCAGAATCATAATTGAAGTTGCTCGGTACGCGGACCGGTTCTGCCTTTTCCGGATAAGCTTTCGCTGTGCCGGTGAGGAAATCAACATACCATGCGATATCGTCCGCATCGACCGTGCCGCTCTGGTCAACATCGGCGGCCTTCTTCGCAAGGTCGCTTGCAAAGGAATCCTTGATCGCGCCGTGCTTTGCAAGCGTCATATCGGCAGCGTTGATCGTGCCGTCGCTGTTGACGTCGCCGAGCATAAACTTGGACTTGCCTGCGCCCTTGATTGTCGTGCCCTCATCGGCACAGATCATATCGTCGATGTAGAAATCGAACGAGCCGGTTCCTGTATCGGATTCCACATAGATTTCCATAGAGGAAGCGTCTGACGGAATGGTGTAGGCCGGATTGGAAAGCTGCACCCACTCGCCCTTGACGGCCTGCTGCGTGTCGATCTTATCGTAATGAACCTCACCGTCTGCGCCCTTGTATTGGAGCGTGAAGTGGAATTTGGTCGTATCCTGACCCGTTGTGTACTTCGCATTGACGCTGAAGCTGTAGGTCTTGCCCGGCTCACAGATCGCAGAGCTGAGCGTATGCACGGCACCGTTCCATTCTGCGGTACGGTCTGTGCAGGCGAGCGATTTGCTGCCCTCAAACTTCTCGGCGGAGGTGCTGCTGACCGATGCGCCGCCGCGTCCGCTGAAGCCGTCATTGCCCTTTTCAAAGGTATAATGGAACCAGTAGCCGTCGCTGTCCTTTTCAATCACAGTCGGAACATTCCATTCGGCGCGCTCATAATCAAAATAATCGAAATCTGCATAGCCGCCGGTGTTCGATGTACCGTAGCTGTAAAGTGCATTGCGGTAGCCGGTAAAGAGCTTCAGGCTGTAATCCATGTTCAGCGTATCGCCGATCTGCGTCCAGTTATTGCCGTCATAGGAATAGTAGAAGTTTGCCTTGTTGACATCGCCGCTGATCACGCCGTTGCTGCCGACATTATTGAACTGATAATCAATCTTGAGATAGATCTCCTTACCGTTCATGTTCACTTCCTGAATCTTCTTGTCAGTCGCATTCACGACCTCATCGCCGCCGCCGTTGCGGGAGGCATAGATTTTGCGGGTGCCGTCGTTGGTAACATAGACGCCGACATTGCCGAAATGGAACTGGAACGCGGAAAGGCCAGCGTGGTCGCCGGGCTTCATGCCGGAAGTATCGAGCTTGACCACACCGGAGCATGCGGGACCCTCTGTACGCATCGTCAGCGTATTGCGCGCCCAGAAGATGTTACTTGCCGTGCTCTTGTTGGTAATGCGGAGATAGCCGGGACGGTCGGTGACAGACCACGCGGAATTGTCGGGATTGTGATTCCACTGCCAGACATAGTCGAGCTTGTTGGAATCATAAGTGAAGTCATCGTCCTTCGCAAGGAATGTACCCTTGTAACCGTCCGGAACGGTCAGCGTGGTCGGAGCCTTACCGTTTTCACCGAAGACCGGCCAGTCATTCTGCCAGACACATGGAACCAGAACCGGAACGCGGCCGAGTGAACCGTGATCCTGGAAGAACAGACCGTACCATTTGTCGTCCGGCGTATTGATGATGCCGCCCTGTGCGACGCCGCTGCCGTAATTTCCAAGACCGGATTCGAGGACGACCTTGCCCTCCCAGTTGCCGGTCAGAGACTTGCTGCGGTAGCAGTATTCGGTACGCGGATGTCCGTTCGGCCATGCGATGATGAAAACATAGTAATAATCACCGACCTTGTGAATGTGCGAACCCTCACCGGCAAGTCCGGAGAGATTTGTCTTGAACAGTGTTCGCTCACCGCCCTTGAAATCGGTCATCGTATCGTTGAATTCTTTGATTTTGATTTCGCCGCCGCCGTAGACGAGATACTTTCTGCCGTCTGTATCAAAAAGCATCGACGCATCATGATACATACCGCGGAGCTCAACGCGGTTCCAGTTTCCGCTTTCAATATCGTCGGTGGAGTAGATGTAGGAATTCCCGGTTCCGTAGCTGCCGAAAAAGACATAGAATTTGCCGTCATGGTAGCGCAGCGAGGTTGCCCACTGTCCGTGCGCATAGTCGTGCTGGCCGTTCTGGAGATTCTGCTTTGCGCCGTCTGCGTATTTGTCATAGACATAGCCGCAGATCTCCCACGAAAAGAGGTCTTTCGATTTCATGATCGGCACGCCGGGCGTAAAGAACATGGTCGTATGTACCATGTAATAGGTGTCCCCGACGCGGATGATGTCATCATCCGGAACATCCGAAAGGATGAACGGGTTCTGGATCGTGGATGCCGCAGATGCCTGCTGCACCTGTTCGCTCCGCGGCAGGCTGCACACCATGCTCCCGGCGCAGAGTACCGCCGTCATGGCGGATAACAGTCTCTTTGTTTTCATAATCTATTCCCCCTGAAATCAAACTTGTCTGTACGGAGTTAAATTTACTCCCAGTTTTATCATAACAGGTTTTTACAGGACAATCAATTCACGATTTGCAGAAAAGATAGAAAAAATGAAGAATCATTATGACAAAAACGCAATTTTTGTACAGAATTGCTCTTTTTGGAGGACTTGTCTGTACAAAAGAGCATATATTTTGCGGATATCGTCCGCATCATGTACGGACTGCTTCGGGTATTCCAGCAGCCTGTATCTGACACCGTACACAAGCACACATACACCTGTATCTGCACAGCCGCAGTTCAGATAGAAGCTTCTGCGGCGAAGCTCCGGCAGGGTATACGCCTGCTCCTCGATCTCAATGAGCAGACATTCAGCCGCGGGAAAGTGCGCGCAAAGCATCGGCAGAAACGCACTGCCGAGCCCGAGCCCGCGGTATTCCGGCAGCACCGCAAAATAATCCAGCAAAAGATACTGCTTCTGCTCATGCACAATCCGGACAAAAAAGGCATAACCGCGCAGCACATCCCCCTCAAACAAGCCAAGGCAGTCGTATTCGTCACGCGCGAGCGCCTCCCGGATCATTCGCAGGGGCTTTCGTTCATCATCGGGAAAATCCGCGGTCAAATAGTTCTGATAAACGGCGGTGATTTCCGCGTCATACAAGGGCCTGATTCTCATTCAGTCCTCCGCGATCAGAAACGCACGGCAGGGCGCACCGTCACATCCGCCGAGCTTCAGGGGGGCAGCGCTGAGCACATACCGCCCCTCCGGAACGGCCCCCAGCACGATTCCTTCCAGCAGAATGACGCCTGCGCCGAGCAGAATCCGGTGAACCGCTGCCGGAGCATTTTCCGGCCCGACCGTCTGGCTTTCATTGCCCAGCAGCAGGATGTTTGCCTCCGCAAAAACGTGCGCCGCCTCTGCCGTGACGGTCGCCCGCCCCGCAAGCAGAATCCGCTGTGCGGCACTGCACGCAGCAGCCGCACGCAGAATTTCTCCTGCATCCGCACCGGTCACATCGCCCTCGCAGCGTGCGATATAGCATGCACCGTAATAGGGCTCCAAACCTGTCTGCTCAACTGTCCGACCGTTTTCCAGAAAATGATACGGCGCATCGACATGTGTCCCGTTGTGCGCACACATGGAAAAAGCCGAGAGATTGCAGACAGCGCCGTCCTTCATGCGCATCAGCACTTGCCTTTGCGGCGCGGGGTCGCCCTCCCACACGCGGCAGGAGAACACCTCCTGTGTAATATCAATCAGCATGGGAATCCTCCTTTTTTGGGTTACAGCAAATGCCCGCTGCGAAACTGCGGCGGGCATTTCAGGTTTCAGCCGAGATGCAGGACATTCAGCAGTAAAATCCAACTGATGCCGTAATAGGTCACAACAGCAACAAGGTCATTGACCGTCGTGATGAGCGGCCCGGACGCGACCGCCGGATCGACCTTGAGCTTTTTGAAAAACAGCGGAATCAGCGTACCGACTGCACTGGAGATCACCATAGCAAGCATCAGCGAAAACCCGATGCAGCCGGACACTGCAAAAGCAAATGCAGCGGTCTTCCTTTTGACCGTGAAAATATAAATGCCGACAAACAGGAAGGAAAGCAGCCCCATCAGCAGACCGTTGCAGAAGCCTACGCGGGTCTCCTTCGCGATCAGATGACATTTTTGGCGGAAGGTCAGGTTTTCGTCCATGAGCACGCGAATCGTCACGGCAAGCGACTGCGTGCCGACATTACCGGCCATATCCAGAATAAGTGACTGGAATGCCATAATCAGCGTAAGCTGAGAGATGACCTTTTCAAATACGCCGACAACGGACGATACCAGCAATCCGAGGCCGAGCAAAATCAGCAGCCACGGCAGGCGCTTTTTCATGCTCTGCACCAGCGGCTCCTGCAAATCCTCCTCCGCAGTCAGGCCGGCGAGCTTTGCGTAGTCCTCGCCCATTTCATCATCAACGACCTCGATAATGCTCTGCGATGTGATAACACCGAGCATTTTGTTTGCATTATCGAGCACCGGAATGATGCTTTCCGAATAATCCTTCAGCTTTTCAATACAGTCGTCAATCGTTTCCGTTGCATAGACATACGGGAACGAGGTAACGATCAGGCTTTCCAGCGAGGTCGTGCTGCGGGCGGTAATCAGCTCCTTCAGATCAAGCGCACCGAAAAACTCGCCGGATTCATCGACCACAAACAGCGTGGTAATATTGTCATTTTCCTCTGCCTGATGCACAAGCTCGCTCATTGCCTGCTTGACAGTCAGATTTTCGCGGATGACGATGCAGTTCGTTGTCATTCTGCTGCCGATCTCATCCTCATCAAAGGAAGCGATCAGGCGGATCTCCTTTCGGATATCCGGCGCAATGGCATCAATGATAAGCACGCGCTTCTGTTTTTCGATCGCATGCAGCACATTGGCGGCGGTATCGGTTTCCAGTCCGGAGACAACC
Organism: Oscillospiraceae bacterium; assembly: GCA_017541275.1. GTDB lineage: Bacteria > Bacillota > Clostridia > Oscillospirales > Ruminococcaceae > Firm-04. The sequence goes on from JAFXZM010000022.1 coordinate 5,223, forward strand.
GCAGCGGCCTTCCGGATATCCATTTCATCGAGAAACACGCCGGCCTCTGCTTCATCCAGATGCTCAAACACCTCTGATAGCATTTCCGCAGTGCAGACGCGGTACAGCTTCCGCCGCTCCGGCAGCGAGAGTGTCTGAAGCACCTGTGCAATATCATTGCAATGATAGTCCTCCAGCTTATTCTGAATGGCCTTCGGTGAATCATTGCTCCGGATGACAGCCGCAATTTCTGCTTCATAATCCGGCTTGATGTTCAGTTCATCCTGATTCATCTATATCCCTCCGTTTCATTCGTTGAAGCTGTGTCAATATTCAACGCTGACGTAAGGGGCAAATGGACAAAAAATCCTGTGCATGACGGGTCATACACAGGGAGACAGCATGATTAGTTCATCGGAGAAGAAAGCCGCATACCGGCCGCCGTTTTTCCTCCGGAAACGACATGCATAATCGCCCGTTTGACCCGCAACTGTCGCCGTTTGCCACTTTCTTCACCTCCGTTAGCTCAGTTTTACAGCATATTCATTATAGCACAGATTTGTTCATTTGTCAACCAAAAACGACGTAAATCACAAAAAAGCAGGACAGAGCAGCGCACGCACCCGCACGCTTATCTGTCCTGCTGCCGCAGCCGGGGCGGCGGTCAGAGCAGCATGCCGTTCATCAGCGACCGGTTCAGGATTCCGGTGCAGGCAGCGAGCGTCACGCCGTAATTGGTAAACGGAACGCCCTGTGCAAGCGCGGTTCGCATGCGCCACTGCAATTCCCGTTCTGTCCGCATACATCCCCCGCAGTGAATCACGAGCTGATATCCGGTCAGGTCGGACGGGAATGTCCCGCCGGAGCAGAAGGAGAGCGCAAACTGCTTTCCGGTCAGCTTCATGATTGCACGCGGCAGCTTGACCGTTCCGATATCGCCGCACTGCCGGTGATGCGTGCAGCCCTCTGCAATCAGGATTTTCGCGCCGTCGGGGAGCTGCTTCAGAGTCTCCGCACCGGCGACAGCCGTTTTGAGAAAGCCCTTATACCGCGCCATGAGAATGGAAAAGGAGGTCAGCGGAATATCCTCCGGCACGGCCGAAGCGACCGCTGCAAACGCCTGACTGTCGGTCACGACCATGCGCGGCGCTGTCCGGAGGCTGCGGAGCAGTCCGGGAAGCTGTGCGGGCTGCACCAGCAGCGCACAGGCATCCGCATCGAGCACCTCGCGCAGGGTTTGCTGCTGCGGCAGAATCAGTCTGCCCTTCGGCGCCGACTCGTCGATCGGCGTCACAAGAATGACCGAATCCGCCGGCTTTATCAGATCGCGGATGATAAACCGCTCCGGCGCATCCGTTTTCGCAAGCCGTCCGAGTGCCTCCTTCAGCTCCGGTATGCCCGCGCCGGTTTTCGCACTGACCGCGACCGCATGCTCCGGCAGGTTTTCCGGCGGCGCAGAGAGCTTATCGCACTGACTGTACGCGATCAGATAGGGCACCCGCTCCTGCTCAAACAGAGCGGTCAGCGCCCGATCGGTCTCAGAAACCGGAGCAGCGGCATCCGTTACCAGAACCGCAATATCCGTGCGGAACAGCTCGCGCTTGGTTTTTTCGATGCGGAGCGCACCGAGCGATTCATCGTCATCATCAAAGCCCGCAGTATCCGTAATCATGACCGGGCCGATCGGCAGAAGCTCCATGCTTTTCATCACGGCATCGGTCGTTGTGCCGGCAACATCGGAAACGATCGACACATCCTGTCCGGTCAGCGCATTGACAAGGCTGGATTTTCCTGCATTCCGCGCACCGAAAAAGCCGATATGCACCCGTTCGGATGCGGGGACATCATTGATTCCCATTGTATCACCTCAAAGCTGCGGGCGGCCTGTACAAGCCGCCCGCATTGTTCATTCAGTTCAGGCCGACCAGATCGGAAAGGCTGCATCTTTTGGCAAGATACTGCATCAGCCGCGAGACATCGCCGCTGTCTACGCCGATTTTTCCGTTGCATTCGGCATTCATTTTGGATTCTTCGGAAACCTCCAGTCCGTCTTCATCGCCGACAATCCGGCACAGCAGCACGGCATCCTGAACATTGACTGTGCCGTTGCAGTCCACATCGCCGGGCTTGCTTTTCTTTCCGGGCGGGTCGGTTTCAGTTGTGCTTGTGGAGGTACTTGTGGATGTGCTTGTAGTGATGCTTGTGGAGCATGTCGTGTGGGTCGAGGAGGCAGTTGTCGTGGTCACAGTTTCGGTCGTGGTCGTGACGGTCGGTTTTGTTACGACTGAGCCGCCATTGTAATACTGTGTCACTGTCTGACCGTTTGCACCCAGCGGAATCTGATGGTCAAGACCGATGAACACACCGTTTTCGTCCTGCCAGAGCGCCGGCTTCACAAGCTCGTACTTATCCTCATCCCAATTCTGGAAGTCGTTTATAAGGAGACCGCCGGTATCGCCGGAATTCTCGTTAAAGCACCAGAACGTATGATGAATATGCTTTTCGATCATATAATCACGGAGGATTATCATCCACTTTTTGTTATCGCCCGTCGGGTCCTTCGTTTCGTCGATGAATCCGCCCCATTCTCCCATGAGAAGCGGAGATATTTTTTCTTCAGCAAGATATGCCCATGTATCACGCCAGTAGTCATCAAGGAGCGTTTCTCTGGAAAAATCCTTCGCAAACCAGTCCTGCTTCCATACGAGCGGGCCGTAGTCATGCGGAGAATATACAAGCTGGCTCTGATACTTGCCGAGATTCACAGGATAGTCTCTTGCGCCGCGGAAGTTGCCCCCCCACCATGCACCGTAAAAGGGGCTGTAATTTGTCTGATACACGATCATGGGCGAATCCCAGTCCTGACCCTCCTCAAACTTCGGATAGACCTCAATGCCCTCAACCATGACAAGCAGATGCGGGTTCGCGCTTAATACAGCATTCGCGCCGCGCTCGGCAGCATACTTCCAGTTTGTATCATCCTTTGAATCGTCCCATTTGGCCATGCCCTGACCGTCGTTCTTGCCGTGCGGCTCATTCTTCAGGTCAATCGCGATGATCGTATCGTCATTCTTGTAGTAATCCGCAACCCAGTTCAATGCTTCGAGCCAGTCATCATAGCTGTAATTGCTGTCATACCAGAGCGGATACTGGTGACCGTTTGAGGCAGTTGTCGCACAGTGAATGTCGATCATAATTTTGATGCCGAGCTCCTTGCACCACTGCACAGCCATATTCCAGATATCAAAGCTGTATTTGGGTTTTCCGCCCGCAACACCCTCTACGGTCAGCTCAGGGTTCTTCCACTCATTGATCTTGACCATATAAGGATCCGGAGCAAGGTTTTTCCATTGGAGAAGAATCTGTGTGGACATCGGCACCCGCATGAGATTGAATCCGTGATCTGCCATTTCGGTCAGCATTTCATGCATATTTCGCGACCACACGCCGTCAAAGCACTGTGTTGTGACATTGTAGCCGAACCAGTTGACGCCGGTCAGCCAGACCTCATTTCCGTTCATGTCAACAATTTTGTCGCCCTCGACATGCAGCCAGTCGTCCTGCGTGTCGTCCGCTGCCGCGGCTGCGGCGGTACCCGCAGTTTCCGTGATCGGCGCTGCCTGTGATGTCAGCAGCAGCCCCGCTGCCAGCAATGCTGACAGCTTTTGCCCTCTTTTCATAATGAATCCCCTCTCAATTCATATTTTAAGACATGCACATGCAGCGCCCCGCAATGCTTTTGCCGGACGCTGCATGTTTCTGCCTTAATAACCGTACTGTGCCTTCTTTTTGCCCTTGACAGTCATAACAATACACACAATCCACAGAAGGACCGTGCCTGCCGCGCAGGCGATGCCGACATAAATAATCCAGTTGAATCTGGAATAATCCGTGCGGACAACATAGATCGCGTTCTCGCAGTCTGTCGAATAGCCCTCGCCGTACCATTCCTGGAAGATATTGTTCAGATCGCTTGGCAGGGAGCGCACCTCGCCCTCGAAGCTGATTGTCTCCGTCGGCACATCGTCCTCAGAGTATTCCTCACCGTTCTGGTATTTTTCAAAGAGCTCCTGCCACCGGTCTGCGATCCGGTCCAGTGTTGCATAGTCGGAGGAATCGCTCGTTCCGTACAGAACATACTGACCGTTGTCCATGATGACGGCATAATACTGCATCGTTGTGGATTTAGAGGTCGTGATGCCGAATGTCTTGCGGGATTCCTCACGTTCGGCAATGGCACCGTATGTTCTGTCGATTGTACCGCGGACGAGGTCGCCGTCCATCAGCTCACCGGCTTTCACGGCATTGAAATCCTTGATATCATTGTTCTTCCATTTCTGCCATTTCGGAAATTCCATCAGGAATGCGATAGACAGCACCAGCAAAACTAGTGATATAAGCAGACAAAACTTTCTCATAAACTTCAAATCCCTTTCCCAATTATAAGTCCTTCATGGACGATACCCTCAATCTGTTCAGTGCACGCTGAAGTTTCAGCTCAGCATACTTGAGATCTTCCTGATTCTGACTGTTTTCCTTGCGGCGGCGGGCATCCTCCTCAGAGCGCTTTGCCCAGTCGATGTCGATATCCTCCGCCCATTCCACGGCATTGGCAAGAATGGCCGTATGATCCGGCGAGACCTTTACCGCACCGCCGGAGAGCGCGGCAATCCGCTCTGTTCCGTCCTCCATGGTAATCTTCACCGGCCCGGAGGGCAGTGCCGCGACATATTTCTCATGCTTTGCGAGGATGCCGAGGTCGCCCTCGCTTGTGCGGACAATCACGCGCTGAACGGCACCCTCAAAGAATACCTTTTCCGGCGTAATAATCCGGAGCCGGAATATGCTCATTTACTGTGCCTCCTCCAGTTCCTTTGCCTTTTCCAGCACATCGTCGATCGTTCCTGCAAAGAGGAAAGCCGATTCCGGCACATCGTCATGCACACCGTCGATGATCTCGCGGAAGCCGCGGATCGTTTCGGCAATCGGGACATATTTGCCCTCCATGCCGGTGAACTGCTCTGCGACAGAGAACGGCTGGCTGAGGAATCGCTGCACCTTTCTCGCACGGCTGACCGTCAGCTTATCCTCATCCGACAGCTCATCCATGCCCATGATCGCGATAATATCCTGAAGCTCTGTATAGCGCTGAAGAATCGTCTGCACCTGCCGTGCCACGCGGTAATGCTCGCCGCCGACGATCTCCGGGTCAAGGATACGCGAGCTGGATTCAAGCGGATCGACCGCCGGATAGATGCCGAGCGAAGCGATCTGACGGGAAAGCACCGTTGTCGCATCCAGATGCGCAAAGGTTGTTGCAGGAGCCGGGTCTGTCAGGTCATCGGCGGGCACATAGACCGCCTGCACCGATGTGATCGAGCCTTTTCCGGTCGATGTAATGCGCTCCTGAAGCGCGCCCATTTCGGTAGCGAGCGTCGGCTGATATCCGACCGCCGAGGGCATTCTGCCGAGCAGCGCGGAAACCTCCGAGCCTGCCTGCGTAAAGCGGAAGATATTGTCGATGAACAGCAGAACATCCTGTCCCTCGGTATCGCGGAAATATTCAGCCATTGTCAGGCCGGAGAGCGCCACGCGCATTCTTGCGCCGGGCGGCTCATTCATCTGGCCGTACACAAGGCAGGTTTTTTCGAGAACACCGCTGTCCTTCATTTCGTGATAGAGGTCATTGCCCTCACGGGTACGCTCGCCGACGCCGGTAAAAACGGAGATACCGCCGTGCTGATTCGCGACATTGTTAATCAGCTCCTGAATCAGAACGGTTTTTCCGACACCTGCGCCGCCGAACAGACCGATCTTGCCGCCCTTCAGATACGGCGCAATCAGGTCAATGACCTTGATGCCGGTTTCCAGCACCTCACTGCTGGCTGCCTGCTCCTCATAGGAGGGTGCCTCGCGGTGAATCGGCCAGCGCTCAGCAGTCTGCGGAGCGGGCTGCTCATCAACGGGGTCGCCGAGCAGGTTGAACACGCGGCCGAGCGTTTCCCTGCCGACCGGTACGCGGATCGGGCTGCCGGTATCGACGGCATCGAGCCCGCGCACAAGGCCGTCCGTGCTGCTCATTGCGATGCAGCGGACGATATCGTCGCCGATATGCTGCGCGACCTCCAGAACCAGCCGCTGCCCGTTGTTGTCACATTCGACCGCATTCAGCAGCCGCGGCAGCTCATGCTTCTGAAAGCGCACATCCACGACTGCGCCGATGATCTGAACGATCTTGCCGACGCCGCCGCGCTTTGCTTCTTCATATGCCATTTTTGAAGCTCACTTTCTAAATCAGATTCCTACTCAAAGAGAAAAACGCGCCCGTGCTCTCACTCCTGTGCATTTGCGCCGGAAACGATTTCGGTCAGCTCCTGTGTAATGGAGGCCTGCCGCGCACGGTTATATTTGAGGGAAAGATCGTCGATCATTTCCTGTGCATTATCGGTTGCATTCTCCATTGCCATACGCCGTGCCGCCTGCTCGGAGGCATACGTATCGACAACGGTGCAGTACAGGATACCGGCAAGATACTGCGGAATGAGCGAATTGAACACAGCCTCCGGGCTGGGCTCATAGTGTGTCAGGCTTTGCACGCCGGGATTCCGTTCGAGATTCGGCACGGGAATGACCTGCATCTGTCTTGCCTCCTGCGAGAGCGGGGAAACCATATTCGTAAAGAACACCTCAACAAGCGCGAGATGCCCCTGATCGAACAGGTGAACGATATGCTCTGCCATATGCAGGGCGGTATAGGTCGTCATCTTCTCCGCAACATTATCAAATGTGCCGAGAATCCGGTTTTCGGCTTTTGCATAATGCTCCGAGGCCTTTTTCCCGACGGTCATCAGGATAACCTCTCTGCCCTGTGCCTCCAGCTCCCTGATGCGTTTGTCAGCCAGCCGGAACACATTGACATTGAAGCCGCCCGCCAGTCCGCGGTCGCCGGCCATGACGATCAGCAGAGCGGCGCCGTCCTCCCGCAGCTCAGTATAGGCGGAATGAAATCCGACCGCCTCTGAGGCAACCTCGCTCATGGTTTCATACAGCAGATTAAAAAACGGTACAGCCTGCTCGGCGCGCTCCTTTGCGTGGCGCAGCTTGGAGGATGCGACCAGTTCCATCGCCTTGGTGATCTGCATGGTGCTTTCGACACTTTTGATCCGGCGTTTGATCGCTTTCATATTGGCACCGGCCATGAATCACACCTCCGATCAGGCAAAATGCGCGGCAAATTCCGTAATTGCGGTTTTCAGCGCAGCCTCTGTCTCCTTCGAGAGCTTTCCGGTCTGTTCGATCTCAGAGATGATATCGCCGTGCGCCTCATTGATCTCCGTCAGCAGTGCGGATTCAAATTCCGCGACCCTGCCGACCGGAATCTCACGCAGCAGATTATTGGTGACTGCATAGAGGATCACGACCTGATCGGGCGCAGAAAGCGGACTGCTCTTGCCCTGCTTCAGCACCTCGACCACGCGCTCGCCGAGTGCCAGACGCTCCTTGGTATCCCTGTCGAGATCGGAGCCGAACTGGGAAAACGCCTGCAATTCGCGGTACTGCGAGTAGGTCAGCTTCAGAGAGCCGGAGACCTTTTTCATCGCAGGAATCTGCGCAGCGGAGCCGACACGGGAGACCGAAATGCCCGGATTGACCGCCGGACGGATGCCGGCATTGAACAGATCGGTTTCGAGGAAAATCTGTCCGTCCGTGATCGAAATGACGTTCGTTGGGATATAAGCGGAGACATCGCCGGCCTGTGTCTCGATAATCGGCAGTGCCGTCAGAGAGCCGCCGCCGTAATTTTCGTTGAGGCAGCATGCACGCTCCAGCAGACGGGAATGCAGATAGAACACATCGCCCGGATACGCCTCACGTCCCGGCGGACGCTTCAGCAGCAGCGAGAGCGTTCTGTATGCAACCGCATGCTTGGAAAGATCATCATAAACGATCAGCACATCCCTGCCCTGATCTGTGAAGTATTCACCCATTGTGCAGCCGGAATACGGCGCGATGTACTGAAGCGGAGCAAGCTCGGAGGCGGTTGCCGAAACAACGATCGTATAGGGCATCGCTTCCGCCTTTGTCAGCGTTTCCACGACATTTGCAACAGTCGAACGCTTCTGTCCGATCGCGACGTAGATACAGATGACATTCTTGCCCTTTTGGTTCATGATCGTATCGAGCGCAATCGTGGTCTTGCCGGTCTGACGGTCGCCGATGATCAGTTCACGCTGTCCGCGGCCGATCGGGATCATCGAGTCGATCGCCTTGATGCCGGTCTGAAGCGGCTCATGCACCGACTTTCTGGTAATGATGCCCGGCGCAATTTTTTCGATCGGCCTGATCTCCTTTGTCCGGATCGCCCCCTTGCCGTCGATCGGCTCTCCGAGCGCATTGACAACTCTTCCGAGCAGCTCCTCACCGACCGGAACCGAAACGATCCGTTTGGTTCGCTTGACGGAAGCGCCCTCTCTGATATTGTGATCGGAGCCGAGCAGAACTGCACCGACAAAGTCATGCTCCAGATTCAGCGCCATGCCTGAAACGCCGCCCTCGAATTCGAGCAGCTCACCGGACATGCACTTTTCCAGACCGTGAACATTGGCGATGCCGTCACCGACCGTGATCACCGTGCCGACATCGGCAAGGTTCAGCTTTGCTTCATAATTTTTGAGCTGCTCCTTGATAATGCCGGTAATTTCATCTGGTCTTAAATTCATGTTGCACCTTCTTATACCGGATGCGGCGCTATGAAAGCTGAGCCTTCAGCGCATCCAGCCGAAATTTCACACTGTTATCAATCCGCGTATCGCCGTACTGCACGATAACACCGCCGAGAATGCTGCTGTCGATGTGCTCTGTGATCCGGACGGTTTTCCCGAGCTTCTCACCGAGCTTGGAACGCAGCCGCTCCTTCTGATCGGGATTCATCGCGACGGCGGTTGTGACTTGCACATCGACCGTTCCCTGATAATCGAGCATCCGCGCGTCAAAATCATCTGCGATTTCGCGGAGATACGGCACTCTGCCGTGATCAATCAGCAAAAACAGCAGTCTGGCTGCGTTTCCTTCATCACCGAAGATTTTTTTGGCGATGCCGATGCGCTCACCGACGGAAACAGTCGGAAGCGAGAGCAGCCTTGTCAGATCGGGATTCAGGGAGAAAAGGACAGCAAGCTGTCTGAGGTCGGCACGGGTCTCCTGAAGGGCAGAGTCGCCCTGCTCGCGCGCCAGTGAAAACAGTGCGTTTGCGTAAACCGCAGACACTTCAGAGCTCACTGCACATCACCCACCGAATCTATAAACTCGTCGATCAGTCTCGCATGATCCTCCGGATTGATCTCACGGCCGACGACCTTCTCCGCAACCATGACAGCCAGACCGGAGACTTCTCCGCGCAGCTCGTGCTCAGCACGGCGTTTCTCGCGCTCAAGCTCCTCCGCATTCTGCTGCATGATCCCTGCTGCATCGGCCTTTGCCTTTGCGATGATCTCATCCGAGCGCTTCTGTGCTTTTCTGGTCGCATTGCGCATGAGCTCGGCGGATTCCTCCTTCGCCTGCTCCAGCTTTTCGCGGTATTCCGTTTCTGCTGTTTCGGCGCGGCTGCGGGCATCCTCTGCATCCTGCAATGTCTGGTCAACGGCGGTCTGCCGCTCCTCCAGAATCTTATTTACGGGCTTGAACAGAAAATGCTTCAGGCCGAGAAACAGAATCAGCGTATTGGCCAGCGTGAAAAGAATGGTGCCGGGATCAATGGATAAAAATCCTAGCTTCATTTCATTCAGTCCTTCTTATCGTAAATGTATCCGATCTCCGCAGCCAATCAGGTAAACGGCTTCAGGAAGATCAGGAGCAGTGCGATAATCAGACCGTAAATACCGGTAGACTCCGCAACAGCACAGCCGACGAACATGGTTCTTGTGACTGCGCCGGATGCTTCCGGCTGTCTTGCGATTGCTTCACAGGCCTTGCCGACGGCATAGCCCTCGCCGATGCCCGGGCCGATACCTGCGATCATTGCGAGACCGGCGCCCACCGCCGAGCCTGCGAGTACGATTGCTTCGCTCATTTCCATAATAGATTACCTCCGTTCAGAATAAACAATCAGTTTGCCTGCGGTGCTTCATCCTCCGCAGGGCCGGCATTGCTGATAAACACCATTGTCAGCATAATGAAGATAAATGCCTGCATGAAGTCGGAAAACAGGTCAAAATACAGGGAAAGCACAGCCGGAATGCCGACTGTCAAAACAGGAACCTGAAGCCGGATCATATGGCTCAGATTCGACAGCCCGTAGTAGATCAGACCCATGATGATTGAGCCGCCGGCGATATTGCCGAAGTGACGCAGTGCCATCGCGGCAGGCGTCGAGACTTCACTGAGAATGTTGATCGGCAGCATCACGGGGATCGGATCGACAAAGCCCTTCAGGTAGCCGCCGACGCCGCCGTACCGGATTTTTGTTGCGGTGATCAGGATAAATGTCACAGCCGCCCACGAGAGCAGCACCGAGAAGTCAGAAGTCACGGCACGGACACCGAGCAGGCTGATGAGGCTGCCGAAGATTGAAAAGCAGAACACCGACGCAATATACGGGGTAAACCACAGCCAGCGCTTACCCATAGTATCGCGCACGAGATTGGTGATTGCCTCGACTGCCATTTCCGCGACCGCCTGCCGCTTGGACACATTCCGCACCTTCAGATTGCGGGTCAGCAGAAAGGCCGTGAGCAGAATGATCCCGATGACAATCCATTCGAGCACAACGGTTTCCGTAAAGTTGATTTTGAAGCCGAAGACATGGAATGTTTTGATGACCTTGGGGCCGTCAACGCTCAGCTCCTCCGGGCCCTGAAGCACCTTCGGAATTGCAAATAATGCCATTTTGTATATGTTTCACCTCTTTTTTTCGCGGGGCTTTGCATCTGCGCGGGTAAACAGTGCGCCTGCCGTATAAATCAGCCGCGGATAGAGCATCGGAACCGCGACCGCGACCGGCGAAATGAATTCGCGCAGGACGAGAGCTGTTCCGAACGCAGCGGCAAAGAGCATCAGCCGCAGCGCATAGAACATCCGGTGTCTGCGCTGACTGGCCGTACCGGTGCGCTTTGCATCTGTTTCCATGCGCAGTATGCTGTACCGCAGCAGCAGCAGCGACCCGATCAGCACAGCCGTACCCAGCAGCAGACCGAACGCAAAGGCGGCAGTCACGCCCAGCACGATCACGCTGATGAGATATGCAGCGATATTCAGAAACACGGCGCGCCCTGCCAGCATTTTAATCTCCTGCTGCATCTGATCTGCCGGCATAACAGCGCCTCCTTCTCCCGGATTCTCTCACAGTATACCATAAATCCGGAAAAAAAGCAATGGGCAAACACGATGAAATGCCTGTTTTTCAGCACACTGTACAAACCGCACAAAAACAGCCCTACAGCCCTGTCCGTTCTGTGCAGGTCTGTAGGGCGCTCCGTTGCGTTCTGCCGCTATTATAGCATAAAACGGGGCTTTTGTCAAGCCGCGCCGCGCACCGGAGTTTGAACAATCAATCCCCGAAATATCCATTCCCGATTACACGGCAGCGGTTGACAATTCCGGCCGGTTATGATACAATGTTTTTGGTATTTATTCCGCATTCAAAGGCGGAAATACCGCAGAAAGGAATTATATGAAGCGAAGATTATTAAAACGGCTGTGCTGTGCGGCTGCTGCATTCACCGCTGCTGCGGCCGGAATGCGGCCTGCTGCGGCAGCAGAGGGACGGCTGTACAATCAGTTTGATCCGTACTGGGATACGGTAATCATGCACAGCATCACAGGCACCGAAAGCTCTATGTATACATCTGCATGCGGCGTTTTTTCGTTCTGCAATGCAATTTACGGCCTGAACAGCACCGAGATTGATGCGATTGAGTTTGCGGAGTGGGCAGCCGGCACCGGCGGGTACCGCCCCGGAAACGGCGGAACCTATGCAACAATCCTCTACCCGAAGCTCGAAGCGGCATGGGGTGAGCGTGCGCATTTTAAGATGCTCGGCTATTATGACGGCGGCATCCGCAGCACAAGGCTGATGAATCACCTGAAATCCGGCGGTGTCGCGGTGATTCATGTTTACAATCATTTTATGGCAGTGACGGGCTACGATGAGGAAAACGATCTGTATCATGTGATTGAAAGCGCATGCAGCACCGCACGCGGTCTGGAGGGAGACAGTTGGGTTACGGCGGAAAAGCTCTCTGAGGGCCGCACGAAATCCGACTGGTATGCGCTGCTTCAGAATACAAAGGCACCGGAATATTCCGGCGTGGTGACAGATCACCTTCACAGCGCATCGGAGCTGTCAGAGTTTCTGCTCGTGAGCGATATCAAGGGTGATTTCGCGCTCGGCATCAACGATGCGGACGGAAACCGGCTGGAAACCTGCTATAGCCGGAGGGCCGCATTATCCTGCGAGCAGCCGCTTCAGACCGCACTGACCGAGCCCGGCTTTTATTCCTGCTATGCCTCATCCTATAACAGCTTCGGATTCATTGACAGCGAGCCGGTTACATTTCAGGTATACAATACCCCGCCGGAGCTTTCTGAGCTGACAGCCGCAGAGGGCGCGATGCAGGCCGGAGAGCCTGTCGTGTTTCAGGTGCGGGGCGGCACCGCGGAATCCTTCGTGCTGGAGGTGCGCGATGCCAAGAACAACCGCGTATACCGCTGCTATCAGAGCGGCGAGCTCGGCGCGTGGTTCGGCGATACGGCAGCGGCGGAATGGCTGCCGGAAGCGCCCGGAGAGTACAAAGCGCATGTTGTTATGTACAATGATTTCGGCTACAAATATTCCGACAGCATCAGCCTGCATGTTGATGGCGATGTGCCGGTCACGCTGGCGGATGACCCCGATTCTGCTGCGGATGCGCAGACGGTTCTCGTTCCCTACGGCGGTGCATACGGCGCACTTCCGGAGCACTCCCGCATCGGCGCACGGTTCGACGGCTGGTTTACGGAGCCGGAAAACGGCGAGCAGATCTCTGCACAAACGGTCGTTGATTCCTCCGAGGCGCATTCGCTGTACGCACACTGGACGCCGTATCCCGCCGGTGATCTCAATGCTGACATGCAGGCCGATATGCGGGATGCGGTGCTGATGTCCCGGCTGATTACGGAGGACGCTGTATTATCCGCAGACGATACCATGCTGTTCTGTGCGGATACGGACGGGGACGGCATCATCGGAATCAGCGATCTGACCGCACTTCTGCATGCTCTGAGCGGCTGAACGGAGGACATCGCTGATGAGGATTCCTGAGTCGATTATTCACGGAATGCTGGTTCGGATCGGAATGAGTCCGGAATACCGCGGATTTCATTATTTTATGCGCGCGATTACTCTTCAGTTCGACACGCCGTTTCCGGGCAGGCAGATGATGACAGCGGTTTATCCGGTGATTGCTGCCGAAATGAATACAACACCGTCGCGGGTCGAGCGCTGCATGCGGAATGCCGTCCGGATTGCATGGGAGAATCAGCGCGTCCGGCGCGACCGTGTGCTCTCCGCTATCATTACGCATAGAATGTCCAATTCGCAGATGATTGCATGTCTGGTCATGTATCTGCGGACACAGGCTGAAATGCACGGGCTTTTTTCCGATACGGAATATCGCAAGACCGCAGCCGGTGCGCAGGAATAATCCCGGTCAGCCGCTTCCAAGCCCGGAAAGGGTATTGACAAACCGCACGAAAAGTTGTATAATGGTAACTGTTCTTCGGGGTATGTGCAATTCATAACCGACGGTGACGGGTGCTGCGGCATCCGAAGTCCGTGAGCCCGTTTTGGGGCTGAGCCGGTGCGATTCCGGCACCGACGGTAGAGTCCGGACGGGAGAAGAACGGGATATGGATTCTGAAGCCCGCACCCCCCGAAGCATTGTCTTCGGGGGGATTTTGTCTGTCCCCGGGCGGAAAAGGAGTATGCATATGACAGATGCGGAATGGATGCTGCGGGCGGTCGCACTCGCAGAACGCGGGAGCGGCTTTGTCAACCCGAACCCGCTGGTCGGCTGCGTGATTGTCCGGGACGGCCGGGTGATCGGTGAGGGCTGGCATGAGCGATACGGCTCGCTGCATGCCGAGCGGAATGCGCTGAAAAACTGCACAGAGGATCCGCGCGGTGCGGTGATGTACGTGACGCTGGAGCCCTGCTGCCATTACGGCAAGAATCCGCCCTGCACGGAAGCCGTCATCGCTGCGGGCATCTCGCGGGTCGTTGTTGGCTCGGATGACCCGAACCCGCTGGTCGCGGGAAAGGGACTTCAGCAGCTCCGCGATGCCGGAATCGAGGTTGAGACCGGTGTCTGCAAGGCGGAATGCGACCGCCTGAACCGCATCTTTTTCCACTATATCACGACCGGAACGCCGTACTGCATCCTGAAAACGGCGATGACCGCCGACGGCAAGACCGCGACCCGCACCGGGAAATCCAAATGGATTACCGGAGAGGAAGCACGGCAGCATGTCCATGAAACGCGCAAACGAGTTGCTGCGGTCCTATGCGGGATCGGCACGGTGCTTGCCGATGACCCGATGCTGAATTGCCGGACGGAGGATCCGAGTCAGCCGGTGCGTGTGGTATGTGACAGCCGGCTGCGGCTGCCGATGAGCTCGCAGCTTGTCCGGACGGCGCGGGAGATTCCGGTGATTGCGGCCGCCTGCGTGCCTGACCCGGAAAAGCAGGATCAGCTTGAAAAAGCCGGCGTGCAGGTATGCATGCTGCCGGCGGAGAACGGGCATGTCAGCCTGAGAGCGCTGATGCGCGTGCTCGGCGAAATGCACCTTGACAGTGTTCTGATCGAAGGCGGTGCGGAGCTGCATGAGGCGGCGCTGCGTGCGGGAATCGTACAGCAGGTGCAGGTGTATATCGCACCCAAGATGTTCGGCGGCAGCGGTGCAAGGCCTGCGGTCGGCGGGCTCGGCATTGCGGAGGTTTCCGACGCCTATCAGCTCTCCGCACCGGAGATCACCCGGTTCGGGGACGATATTCTGCTGAATTACACGGTAAAGGAGGCAGCGCCTTGTTCACAGGAATCATAGAGGAGATCGGCACGGTCAGGCGGGTGCAGACCGGAACGGCGGCCTGTGTGCTGACTGTCTCTGCGGAGAAGGTGCTGGAGGATGTGCATATCGGCGACAGCATCGCAGTGAACGGCACATGCCTGACCGTCTGCAGAACGGACGGGAGCAGCTTTTCTGCGGATGTCATGCCGGAAACTTTGCGCCGGACGAACCTCGGTGCGCTGCGTCCGGGGAGCCGCGTCAATCTCGAACGCGCCATGCCGGCGAACGGCCGTTTCGGCGGGCATATCGTTTCCGGACATATCGACGGCACCGGAACCGTCCGGCAGATGAAGCGCGAGGAAAACGCGGTCTGGGTCACGGTATCGGCGGATGCGTCCCTGCTGCGGTATCTCGTTGAAAAGGGCTCTGTCGCAATCGACGGCATCAGCCTGACAGTCGCACGGGTCTCCGGGCAGGATTTCGCCGTGTCGGTCATCCCGCATACCGCGCAGGAGACAACACTGCTTTCCCGCAAGCCCGGCGATACGGTGAATCTGGAATGCGATATCATTGCAAAATACACGGAAAAGCTGCTCATGCCGCAGCAGCAGAGCGGGATTTCCGCCGATTTTCTGGCAAAGCACGGATTTCTGTAAGGAGATGTGAGAAGAATGAAACCAGAGCATGAAATGCTGTTTCCGACAATTCCGAAGGCACTGCGCGCACTGCGGGAGGGTAAGCTCATCCTCGTGACGGACGATCCCGACCGCGAAAATGAGGGCGATCTGATCTGTGCAGCGCAGTTTGCGACAACGGAAAATGTCAACTTTATGGCAGTCTACGGGCGCGGCCTCATCTGCATGCCGATGGATTCGGCGCATGTGGAAAAGCTCGGCCTGCGGCAGATGGTCGCTAATAACACGGACAATCACTGCACGGCCTTTACCGAGTCGATTGACCATGTGCGGACAACGACCGGCATTTCCGCCGAGGAGCGCGGCCTGACCGCGAGAATGTGCGTGGATGCAAATGCAGGCCCGGCGGATTTCCGCAGACCGGGGCATATGTTCCCGCTCGAAGCGAGACCGGGCGGCGTGCTGGAGCGCAACGGCCACACTGAAGCGACGGTTGATCTGCTTCGGCTTGCGGGACTTGCGCCCTGCGGCCTCTGCTGCGAGATCATGGCGGATGACGGCCGCATGATGCGGATGCCGGCACTTGCGGAATATGCGGAAAAGCACGGGCTCGTTCTGACCTCGATCAAGGAGCTGCAATGCTACCGCAGGATGCACGATGTTTTTATGGAGCATGTTTCCGCTGCGCATCTCCCCACGCAATACGGCACATTCATGCTGCACGGCTACCGCAATGCGATCACCGGCAGAGAGCATGTCGCGCTCGTCATGGGTGATGTCGCGGACGGAAAGCCGGTGCTCTGCCGCGTGCATTCGGAATGCCTGACCGGCGATGTGTTCGGCTCGTTCCGCTGCGACTGCGGACAGCAGCTCGATCAGGCAATGAAGCGCATCGCGGAGGAGGGACGCGGCGTGATCGTTTATCTGCGGCAGGAGGGCAGAGGCATCGGCCTGCTGAACAAGATCAAGGCATACGATTTGCAGGAGCACGGCCGCGATACCGTTGAGGCGAACATCGAGCTCGGCTTTGCACCCGATCTGCGGGATTACAGCGAGGGCGCACAGATTCTGAAAGATCTCGGTGCCAAGGCGCTGCGGATTATGACAAACAATCCGGAGAAGATCTCCGACCTGTCGGAATACGGCATCACGATTGTTTCGCGCGAGCCGATCGCGATTCCGCCGAAAAAGGAAAACCGGTTCTATCTGCGGACAAAGCAGGAAAAAATGGGGCATCTGCTGAATGTTGCAGCAGATGCCGATACCGAAAATGTCTGAAAGGAGCAGTATTATGAAAGTTTTGGAAGGAATTTACGAGGGCAAGGGTCTGAAAATCGCGATTGTCGCATCGCGGTTCAATGAGTTTATTACATCGAAGCTGGTCGGCGGCGCCGAGGACTGCCTGCGCAGACACGATGTCGCGGATGACGATATTACGCTGGCATGGGTGCCGGGCGCGTTTGAGATTCCTCTGCTGGCGAAAAAGCTCGCAAAATCCGGCAAATACGATGCCGTGATCTGTGTCGGCGCAGTCATCCGCGGTGCAACCTCGCACTATGACTATGTCTGCGCGGAGGTCTCCAAGGGCATTGCCGCTGTTTCGCTGGAAACCGGCGTCCCGGTGATGTTCGGCGTTCTGACAACGGACACGATCGAACAGGCGATCGAGCGGGCGGGCACAAAGGCCGGCAACAAGGGCTATGACTGCGCAATGGGTGCGCTGGAGCTCGTCAGTTTGCTGAAGAAAGCGTAATTCCGTGCGCAAGATCATGTTCTTCGACATTGACGGCACGCTCATGGAGGATTCCCCCTCGCATTTTGTGCCCGCAGGTACGCCGGAGGCGCTGCGCAGAGCACGCGAAGCCGGCAATCTGCTCTTTGTCAATACAGGGCGGCCGGTCATCAATGTCGATGCAGATGTGCGGATTCTCGGCTTTGACGGTTATATCTGCGGCTGCGGAACCTATATCGAGTGCGGCGGAAAAGAGCTGTTCTATGCCACGAATCCGCCGGCGCTCTGCCGCAGAACCGCAGCGCTTATCCGGGAATGCGGTGCTTCTCCGCTCTATGAGCGCAGGGATGCGTTTTTCTTTGACCCGGAGGCGCGGGAGCTTCCGTTTATCACAACCATCCGCGATACCTTCCGGATGCAGGAGAAAAATGTGTGGCGCAAGGTATCGGATGCCGATTTCAGCTTTGACAAATTTGTGATTGCCTATGACGGGCAAACCGATCTCGAACGGTTCAAAAGCGGCATCGCGCCGTATTTCACATTCATTGACCGCGGCTGGGGCTTTGCGGAAATGGTGCCGCTGCAATACAGCAAAAAAACCGGCATCGAATTCATTTTGCAGTATTACGGCATGCAGCGTGCAGATGCCTATGCAATCGGAGACAGCCTCAACGATCTGCCGATGTTTGAGGGCTGCGGTACTTCTATCGCCATGGGCAACGGAGAACTGCTCATTCCCTATGCGGACTATGTCACCGACGATCTGCGGCATGACGGGGTTGCAAAGGCACTGGCACATTTCGGGTTTCTTGATGCCTGAAGCAGTCAGAAGGGCAGCGCGGGGAGTCTCATTCCGAATCCATCGGAGATACCGCTTCACACCGCACTTTTGCGCGGTGCTGTCCGCTGACCGGTCTGAAGCCGTGCCGCCTCCGCAAGCATCAGTGCACCGACCCCCTTGGGGTCATTTTCCGTGACCGGCTCTGAAAGATAATAGGCACAGCTTCCGTCGCGGTTTCCGGCGCCGCCCAGCCCCGCTGCACTGCATATTCCGGTCAGGCGCAGGCCGCTGTCCGTCTGGATGAGCTGATGCTGCCGGACAGCCTCCAGCGTTTCGGCGCCTGCATGATATGCGCCGGCATCGAGTGCTCCGGCAGCCGCGCCCTGCATCATCGCATAGCTGACCATCAGGCTGCCGGAGGTTTCCTCATAGTTCTCCGGCACATCTGCGCGGTCAATCACCTGAAGATACATGCCGTTTGGCGTGCGGTACGGAAGAACGGCCGTCACAGCCTGCCGCAGTGCGCGGTGAAGCTGCGCACGGAGCGAGGCCTGACTGTCCGGCAGCAGCGCCGCGGTGTCTGTCAGCGCCATGAGATACCAGCCCTCTCCGCGCAGCCAGTGCGAGCGGGAAAGACCGGTCAGCGGGTCGGCCCATGTCTGCTTTCGCGCCTCATCCAGCGCATGAAAATGCAGGCCGTTTTTTTTGTCACGCATATTTGCTTCGACAAACGAAAACCAGCGTCCGATCTCCGAATAAATCCGTTCGTCATGCACCGCCGCCGCATATTCTGCAAAAAACGGCGCAGCCATATAGACCCCGTCGATCCAGATCTGCTCCGGATAGATCTGCTTATGCCAGCAGAAGCCGCTTTTTGTGCGCGGATGCGAACGAATCTGCTCTGCGATCCACGCAGCGGCTCTGCGGTAACGCTCCTCCCCGGTCAGCTCCGCTGCAAAGAACAGCACCCTGCCGCAGTGGAAGCTGTCGAGACTGTGTGCGTCGGTGAGGTAAGTCGGAATATGCCCGTCGGCAGTGACCCGCTGAGACAGGTACCGCAGCACGAATTCTGCATATTCCGGATTCCCGGATGCACGGAACATCCGCGTGCAGCCGAGCAGCAGACAGCCGTCCTCGTAATTCCAGTACCCCTTGAACGGCTTGTACCGCGAGAGATATTCATGAAAAAAGCGTTCTGTCATGACGTTTCTCCGGCAAGGGCAGCCTGAATTCCGGCATACAGCCGTTCTGCGCCTTGGGAAACCGAATAATCGCCGTAGCTCAGTCCGGTGAATACATCCTCGTAAACACCGTTTCCGCCCTTCAGTGCAGCGCATTCAAAATCCGGATCAATCCGGAAGCTCACCCATTCGCTCATACGGCGGCAGGCCTCTGCGGTCGTGTCCCCCAACAGTCCCGCATCGCTGCATATCTGACAGGCGGTGTGATTCAGCGGAACACCGCGTTCCGTTCCGAGTGTTCTGACGGCATCTGCATCGCTGACCAGATAGGAGATCAGCTCTGCACAGGCCTCCGGGTTTTTTGTATGCTTTGAGATTGCGAAGCCCTGTGCAATTTTGGAGAAGCCGCCCCGGTATGCTCCGAGATCGGAAAAATAATCCCCGACGGTCAATATCTGCCCTTCTGAAAGGGAATCAATGAATTTTCCGGCTGAGGAATCCCACTCATAGATTCCGCCGTATTTGCCGGTGATCCAGTTTTCGTCCTTATCAAAGCTGTCTGCGCCGCCGCCCGCGATCTGTTTCAGCGGCGGGATCACATGATTCTGTTCCATATCCTGAATGATTTGCAGCGCCTCGGCAAGCTCTGCTTCCGTATATTGAAGCTGTCCGTCCGTGACCCATTCTCTGCCGTATCTGCATTGCAGGACATACACGGCAAAGAGCATCCTGTCATACCAGCCCAGCGCAAGCGGGTAGTATTCCTCACCCAGACGCTCGCGGAAAGCAGGCCCGGCCGCGCAAAGTGCCGCAAAGCTGTCCGGCACCGGAATGCCCGCCGCATCAAATACAGACTGATTCCAGAAAAAGACCCTGCCCGTTTCGCTGACCGGCAGGCAGCGCAGCTCACCGTCCGCGGTACACCATTCCAGTACATCGGCGTCATATTGCTGCAAGTCGATGATATCGCCGAACTGCCGCAGATCCAGAAAGCCGGTGCTCTCCGAGCTGTAGTCGGTGATCCAGTTCCAGTTGACCTGCATCACATCCGGCTCAGTTCCGGCATAGAGTGCTGCGGCACAGGCCTCCTCCCAGCCGCTCCATGCGCCGTACTCGCATTTGACGGTGATGTCAGAATGCTTCTGCATGAACCCACGGACTGCTTCGGAGGTCGCCTGATGACGCGATTCTCCGCCCCACCATGAGAACCGGATCGTATTGCTGCCGGACTGTGTGTTTCCGCAGCCGGTCAGCAGGATTGCAGCAGTTATGCACAGCGTCCCCACACGTTTTCGCATAACATTCTCCGTTTCAGATACCCCTTCAGGGGTTGATTCCCATTGATAATATTATTATATCCGAATTGAGCGGGCCTGTCAATGCACAATCGTCCGCTGAAGCAGGCATATCATCCTGTTTCACGCGATTATCAATGATCGCGCAGGATATCTTTTTTCGGCAAGCCGAAACGGGCAGAACAGGGATGCACCTGTTCTGCCCGTTTGTGTTGTATCAGATCAATGCTTTCGCCGTCCGGCGCGCCTGCGCTTCTGCTGCTGCGTTGCAGACTGCGCCTTCTCCTTCACGGATTCAGCCGCTTCAGCCGCCGGCGGAACAGGCGGCGCTTCTGCTGGGAGCGCAATCGCAGGAGCAGGCTGCGGCTCTGCTTCTTCATCATCGTTCTTCGGCAAACGGTCGATCGCATCCTTCAGCAGTGAATAGATGATCGCAAAGACCGGCACCGCCACAATAATGCCGATCACGCCGCCCAGTCCGCCGCCGACAATGACGGCAATCAGCACCAGCAGTCCCGGCAGGCCGATCGAATCGCCGACGACCTTGGGGTAAATGAGCTGATTGTCAAACTGCTGGAGGACAAAGATGAACAAAACAAACCAGAGCGCTTTTTCGGGCGCCTCAACCCATATCAGCAGCGCGCCCACGCCGCCGCCGATCCATGCGCCGATGATCGGTAGCAGTGCTGTGATGCCGGTCAGAATCCCGATTGTCGCTGCAAACGGGAACCGGAAAATTGCACAGCCGACACCGCAGAGCGTGCCGAGAATCGTTGCCTCGATGAACTGACCCGTGAGGAAATTGGAGAACGAGGTCTTGGTCAGTGTCAGGATCCGGCGGGTACGCGGGAGATACTGCTTCGGCACAAACAGCTCCAGAATCTTGTGCCAGACATAAATGACACGCCGCTTCTGCGCAAGCAGATAGATCGCGATAATCAGGCCGAGCACCAGATTCGTTGCCGTCGAGAGCACAGAGGTTGTCGCATTGAAGGCTGTGCCCAGCACGGTCTTGACATTGCCCTCCATGAAATCTGTGACCCAGCCTAATGCAGTGTCCCAGTCCACATCGAATTCCTTGACTTTTTTCATGATGAATTCCGGCGCTTTCCATTCCTTGAGCTTATGCTCGACCAAACTCTGGAACTGCGCCTGACTGCTCGGCATTTTTTCAATCAGTGTATTGATCGCCCCGTAAATCTGCGGGATAATGATGACAATAATCATCGCGACCAGTATCGTGAATACAAGGCCGGTGCAGACGCCCGACAGAACCGGACAGAGCTTTCGCTCCCATTTCTTTTCGGAGCTGCCCATCGCCTTAAAGACGCGGTACCGAAAGATATTCATGAACAGATTGATGATGAATGCGATGCAGACGCCGTATGCGACCGGCTCCAGAATCGCAAAGATCCACATGAAGATGCTTTTGACCGTTTTGAAATTCTGAAGCGCCATGTAAAGTACAATGCCGTATGTCACGAGTATAAACGGCATTTTGTTTTTGCGTTTTTTATCCTTTTCCGACATGTCTGATTCCTTTATTCCGAATTTCCGGCAATCCCGCACAGAGCCGGCAGTGCTGATGCACCGTCGGGCTGTCAGGCACAGCTCTGCGCGGTGCTGCCTTATGCTTCATGCTCTTCCTGCTGCTCCATCTGCTCAGCGCGCGCATAGGCTGCACGGTGGAGCGTTTCCTGTGAATTATCGGCCGGATTGCCGCCCTCAGGAAGATGATACTCACCGTCCTCCGTGCGGTACCGTGCTTTTACCGGATCGTTGAACTGCAGCTTGAATTCGCTGTAAAGCCGCTCCTTCAGCTCAGCGTCCTTGACCGGCGCACAGACCTCAACGCGCTTGACCGTATTCCGCGGCATGAAGTCTGCCGAGCCAAGATAGACCTTCATGCGGCCGGGCACACCGAAGAAGTATACGCGCGCATGCTCCAGATAGCGTCCGACAACACTGCGCACCTCAATATTTTCGGTCAACTCCGGCATCCGCGGCAGGATGCAGCAGATACCGCGCACGAGCAGCTCGATTCTGACGCCCGCCTGCGAGGCCTCGACCAGCTTTTTCATGACTGTCTTATCGCAGAGGCCGTTCATGCGCAGTCCGATATAAGCCTCCTCGCCGTTTTCGGCATGTGCGATTTCACCGTCGATCATTTCAAGCACCGGCGGCAGCAGTCCGTACGGCGCGACCAGCAGGTCAGTCTGCGGCTGCGGCAGCTCATTGCGGCAAAGCGCCTCAAAAACATGTGAGGCATCCTCCGCAATCTGCGGATCGGCAGTCATCAGGCAGTAATCGGTATACATCGCAGCGGTTTTCTCGTTGTAGTTTCCGGTTCCGATCTGGGTAAAGGATTCGGTTTTTCCGCGGTTCTTCCGCGTAATCAGCAGCAGCTTGGAATGCACCTTATAGTTTTCGGGGCCGTAAATCACATGCACGCCGGCGCGCTCCAGTGCCTTCGACCATTCGATATTGCCCTCCTCATCGAAGCGTGCGCGCAGCTCGGTCAGAGCAGTGACCTCCTTGCCGCGTCCGGCCGCTTCACAGAGCGCCGCAATCACGCGGCTGTCTCTTGCCATGCGGTACAGCGTTATCTTGATGCTGATGACCTTTGAGTCATCGGCGGCCTCATCGAGCAGCCGCAGAAACGGCCGGATGCTCTCATACGGATAGCTCAGAAGGATGTCCTTTTTGCGGATCTGCGGGAACATTGAGCGGTTTTCCTGCACCATTGCAGATTTCTGCGGCACCATGCGTTCATACAGCAGCTTCGGATTCTGCACCAGATTCTTGCATTCGCTGACAAATGACAGATCAAGCGGCGCCTTTGCGTAAAACACCTGATCGTCTGTGACGCCGAGCTTTTTGCAGAGATATTCCAGCGCGGGCTGATAAAAAGTCTCCGAGAGCTCCACGCGCACAACGGGGAGCCGCTTGCGCTCCTGAAGCATCATTTCCATATCGACACGGTAATCGCCGGTGCGCAGATCGCCGATATCCTCCGGCGTGATGCTGGCAGAGCGGGTAATCCGCAGGATTGTCCGGTCGATCACGCGGGAATTGGCAAACGCCGTATGAGCATATGCCAGAATGACGTCCTCCGCGAGAATAAAACGCCCGCCCGCGCCGAGCCGGATGATACGCTGGCGCTGGTCGGCAACCGGCAGAATGCCCATGCGGATACCGGATTTCGATTCCAGACGCAGCACGACATAGAGCTTCCGGTCACGGAGATACGGAAACGGCTTTCCCTTATCAATGATGACCGGCATGGAAACAGGCCGTACCTCGCGCTTGAACCATTCCGAAAGCATGATCTGCTCGCTCGGTGTTGCAGCATGCACACTGATCTGTTCGAGCCCTTCCGCACGCAGCTCCTGCATAATCTGATGATATGCGGCATCGCGCGCGGGGGCCATGGTGCGCACCTTCTCGTAAATTGCCTTTAGCTGTGACTTGGGCTTCATTTTGCTCAGTGAATCGCGCTTTTTGGGGTCAAGCTCCTGCTTGCGCAGCAGATTTCCGACCCGCACACGGAAAAACTCGTCCAGATTGCTCTGGAAAATCGAGGTAAAGCTCAGCCGCTCCAGCAGCGGATTGGCCGGACACTGCGCCTCCTCCAGCACGCGGCCGTTAAAGCGCAGCCACGACAGCTCACGGTTTTCAAAGCATTTATACTTCATACAGCATCACTCCTAACAGTATAAATTGGCTATTATATTTATTATACTGCTTTTTGCTGCTTTCGTCAAGTGCAGGATAAAAAAAGGGGCGGATATTTCGGGGATTTTGGGCAGCGCCTCCGGCCGCAGACCCTGTCTGTAAACTGACGGACACATCCTGCAAAGAGAATGTGTCCGCTTTTTGTGTATATCAGGCTTCGGCGAGCAGATGCGTCATGTCATAGAGCATCGGTGCCTTGCCGATCAGGAACAGCGCAGCATTGACAGAGCCCTCCGCAAAGACGCGCTTTGACGATGCAGAATGCTTGATTGAGATGCACTCATCCGGCCCGGCGAACAGAACCTCATGCTCGCCGACGATTGTACCGCCGCGGATGGAATGCATGCCGATCTCGGTCATCTCGCGCTTTTTCCGGACACTGTGCCGGTCATAGACCACATGCTTTTGCGGGTCGGTCTCACCGATGATTGCATTTGCAATCATGATTGCCGTACCGGACGGTGCGTCGATCTTCTGATTGTGGTGCTTCTCGATGATTTCAATGTCAAACTGATTGCCGAGCACGGCCGCAGCCTTCTTTGAGAGCGCCAGCAAAAGCTGAATGCCGATCGACATATTGAATGACGAGAACAGTGCAGCCTGCTGTGAGGCCTCGCGAATCTGCTGAAGCTGCGCCTCGGAATAGCCGGTGGTCGCCAGCACGACCGGCGTACCAGTGGACTTTGCGTATTCCAGCAGGCTGCTCAGACAGGAGGGATGGCTGTAGTCGATGATGACGTCGGGCTTCTCCTGCATCTTTGCGATGCTGTCATAAACCGGGAATTTGTATTCTGTTTCGGTGTTCAGGTCGATGCCGCAGCAGACCTCACAGTCCGCACGGTCGGCGATGCAGCTTGCGAGCATTCTGCCCATGTGGCCGCAGACACCGCTGATTGCGATTTTTGTCATGCTTGAAACCTTCTTTCTTTTTTACGATATGACTTGGGCGGGACAGTGCCCGCCCGTATCGGATTACTTTACAAGTCCGTGCTTTCTCAGCTCTGCATCGAGCACCGCGGCGGTATTCTCCGCCATATGGTACAGCGGCAGACGGCATTCGCCCGCGTTGAATCCCATGCGGTTGACCGCTTCCTTGACAGGAATCGGGTTTGTCTCGATGAACAGCGCGTTCACCAGCTTCAGATACTTGAGCTGGAGCTCCGCAGCGGTCTTGAAATCACCTGCGAGTGCGGCTGCGCACATATCGTGGGTCTCTCTCGGCAGGACGTTCGACAGCACGGAGATGACACCCTTTGCGCCGAGCGACATCATCGGCACGATCTGATCGTCGTTGCCGCTGTAGACAGTCAGCTTGTCGCCGCAGCGCTCGATCAGCTTTGCGGTATAGGAAATGTTGCCCACAGCGTCCTTCATTGCGGCAATGTTGTCGAGCTCTGCCAGTCTCGCGGCGGTCTCGACTTCAATGGTCATGCCGGTGCGGGAGGGGACATTATACAGAATAATCGGCAGACTGACGCTCTTTGCAATCGTCGAATAGTGAACATACAGACCGTTCTGCGTGGTCTTATTATAGTACGGGGTGACGAGCAGCAGGGCATCCGCGCCGAGCTTCTCCGCCTCCTGCGAGAGCATTACGGCTGTTGCGGTCGAGTTGCTGCCGGTGCCGGCGATGACCGGAACGCGGTGGTTTGCGCGCTCGATCGCATAGCGGATGACATCGACATGCTCCTCCTCGGAGAGTGTCGAGCTTTCGCCGGTTGTTCCCGCGATAACAAGCGCATCAGTGCCGTTTTCAATCTGGAAGTCAATCAGCTTGCCGAATTCATCATAGTTGACAGAGCCGTCCGCATTGAACGGTGTCACGAGCGCAACAGCGGCGCCGGTAAAAATAACAGGCTTCATCGTATTCATCCTTTCCATCTCAAAATATACGTATTTACATGATTTATGACTGAATATAGGCAGGGAACTGTGTCCGGAGCCATTCCAGCAGCGCATCTGCCTGCGCCTTTGAAAAGCCGCGAACCGCCGCGCTGTCGCTGTCCTGCGCACAGGCCGCGAGCAGCAGGTCGCCGCAGATCGGACATCCGGTGTGATAGAAGCAGGTACCCAGTGCATTGGCCGGCAGTGCCTTGTCGCCGCCGCGGGCGTCGATGAAATAGCACAGCACGAAATCCTCCCCGGCAAATGCATCCGGCATCACCGGAACGCGCATCCGCTCGGTCACATCCGTTTCGAGCAGCCCGCAGAGGGTCTCCTGCGGCACATCCATCATCACATCGACCGCCTCGGTATGCCCTGTTACACTGACGCGCACCACATATCCCAGCTCCATTGCAGCCTCCTATATCATATTCCGTTTACAGGATCTTGACAAAATTCCGCACGATCTCGTTCGCATTGACCGGCTCGCCGACATTGGCATCCGCGATCGCCTGCGGCACGCAGAACCGATAGACCGGCAGCGTATCATCCGGATTCAGGTCATGTACGGCATCCTGCACCATTTCAGGCGATGCGTCCGCAATCGGAACAAAGATCCGCTCGGTTTCCTGTCTGTCTGCGCGCACGAGCGTCACGGCGACTGCCCGCTTCGAGGCAGTGACCGCGATGTATGCATCCTCTGAGGAGAGCAGAAATGCGCGGTATTCCATAAGGGTCTCCCTTGCACCGCATGCGATCAGCAGCTCACTGAGGGCATGCGCCTCCAGATCGGTTGCATCGTCATGCAGCGCGAGCAGATAATTCCGGGGGCGCAGTCCGGAGACATTCTCCCGCAGGAACCGCCGCAGCGGTCCCCGCTGATGATTATAGCTCTGGAAATACGCCGGAACATACGGATAAACCGGCGCTTCGGGCGGCACATAATCCCGGAATAAGATTGCAGCATGAATCCGGTTCTCGCTGTAAAGGTCGAAGCCGCCGATCTGGATGGAATCCTCCAGCGGGCAGACAAACACCAGCTTTGTCGCCATAATGCCAGTCCTCCGAATCAGAATCACAGAAGTGCGGATGCGGCAGCCGGTTCAGCGCCGTCCGCATTCTGTTTCAGTCAGTCAAAATAGCCCTTTGCCGCGAGCAGCTCTGCAAGCTCAACGGCTCCGCCTGCCGCGCCGCGCAGCGTATTGTGCGAGAGGCAGACGAACTTATAATCAAACATCGTATCCTCGCGCAGTCTGCCGACGGAAACCGCCATGCCGCCTTCCAGATTGCGGTCGAGCTTTGCCTGCGGACGATCCGGCTCCTCGAAGTAGTGGATAAACTGCTTGGGAGCGTGCGGCAGCTCCAGCTCCTGCGGGATGCCCTTGAACTCCGCCCATGCCGCCTTGATCTCGTCGATCGTCGGCTTCTTGTCAAACTTGACAAACACGGCAGCCGTATGGCCGTCGGAGACCGGCACGCGGAGGCACTGCGTCGTAATCAGCGGGGACTGTGCCTTGACGATCTCGCCGTTTTCGATGCTGCCCCAGATCTTCAGCGGCTCCTGCTCAGACTTTTCCTCCTCGCCGCCGATGTACGGGATCAGGTTGTCGATCATTTCCGGCCAGCGCTCAAAGGTCTTGCCGGCGCCGGAGATTGCCTGATACGTGCAGGCGAGCACCTGCGAAATGCCGTACTTGCGCAGCGGGTGCAGTGCCGGGACATAGCTCTGAATGGAGCAGTTGGATTTGACTGCGATAAAGCCGCGCTTGGTGCCAAGGCGCTTCTTCTGGGACGCAATGATTTCCAGATGCTCCGGATTCAGCTCCGGAATGATCATCGGGACATCAGGCGTAAAGCGGTGTGCGGAATTGTTGGATACGATCGGGCACTCTGCCTTGGCGTAGGATTCCTCCAGTGCGCGCAGCGCATCCTTCTTCATATCGACCGCGCAGAAGCAGAAATCGACCTCTGCCGCGATCTTTTCGATGTCCGAACCGGCATCGAAAATGACCATATCCGCAAACTTTTCCGGCATCGGCTGATCCTTGAACGCCCAGCGTGCGCCCACAGCCTCGCGGTAGGTCTTGCCGGCAGAGCGGGACGATGCCGCAAGTGCCGTGACCTTGAACCACGGATGCTCGGCAAGGAGCAGGGCGAAGCGCTGGCCGACCATGCCGGTTGCGCCGATGATTCCGACTCGAAATTCTTTCATAGTAGGTTCCTCCGTTCTGAATTCTGCCGCGCTTTCCGGCGGCATTTGTTCTGAGGCAGAAAAAAATCCGCCATTCCTTTGGCGGACATTGAGCATGTGAACGGATATCAGCTCCCGTGCAGTATCCCCGCACGGCATCTGAAGCCCGGTCAGCACTCCACAAAGCGGAAGCCGCTCTGTGACAGTCACGCACTTGTTCAGTGCGCGCCCAGCATCGCCGCCCGCCGCGGCAGCTCTGCTTCGGCGGTCTTGCCTTTTCTGCGGGAGTATGCCGCCTGTTCGGGGCGGTTACGGGTTCGGCACCCTTCTCTCGCAGGACTCATCAAGCCCGCGCCTCTGTCCGTAACACTATCATAGCACAAACGCCGCGATTTGTCAAGCCCTGATTTCAGAATTTTGTCTCTGGTAATAAAACAGGTGTTCGCCTTGCACGGACATATATGCAAACTGCTGTGTTTTTCGGGTATTTCCAAAAGCCTGCGGGCTTGGGTGTCTGCGATAGAGGCACTCATTCAAAATAGCATTCGCGAAGCGGGATCAGGGAATCACTGATTCAATCCTGCCTGAACGAAAGGGCGATGCTGATATAGAAGTTTTAAGCCATAGTATTTATGCGCATCTTTCAGTACACTGGTTTTCGGAAGCTTATTGCTGTAAATCAGAATTTGTCGGCATAATTACACCCAATAGACTTTCTGAAAATCGAAAACTTACTTCTCCCCACAGTCCGGGGGTGACAACCCAAGGGGACAGGGGGATGCGCCGCGATGCGGCTTATTCCCCCTATCCCCTTAGGTTTTCGCCCCCGAGCCCCCGCTTTCCTGATCCCTTGACCCCCTATGCTCCGCGTTTCATACGGTTTG
>JAFXZM010000003.1 GCA_017541275.1 Oscillospiraceae bacterium
AAGGACAAATCATTGTCAATGAGCTGAAGACCTGTCAGCTTCGCATCAGGATTTGTCCTGGGGTCGGAATCAAACAGCAGGAAGAAGTTTCCGGGGTGTCTGTCCACATTTCCGCAGATGAAATCCAGTGCCTGCATGGCTGCGATATCACTGAAGGCTTCGGGGTTATCGAAATTATCCGTCGTAAACTGCCGGAAAGCATCGCGGGGGCCTACTTTGCTGACGTCAACGCCGTCGGCTTTTTTCATGAACGTTCCGGCAACAGCCTGTCCGTTCTGAATGAGGATCATGGGCCGTGCTTCTGCAACGAGCCCGGGCTTGCCGAGCAGCCTCCCCATGCGGGACATTGCAGTATTGCGCCGGTCAATATTTGCCCCCTCATCCACTTCGATCATATTTCCGTGCCGGTATGCCGTGTAATCCGGTTTTATGGGCTGCATTCCCGATGTAAATTCGTCCATAAATTTCAGATAGTCATCACGCTGCTCCAGCGGGGCGTACAGATTCTCCGCAATGTCCACAGGCTCGAATATTTCGTCCCGGCAGTTTCCCAGAACCGCACTCCGGAGATCATCATCAAAGTCATTTTCCTTACAGCCGGAATAGATTGTATAATCTGTGAGCGGGGAGAATACATCCTCCAGCTTGGCTGCCCGGAAGGCATCAATCAGCGGTTTATAGTCCGGATATTTCGCGGCCATTTTGTCAAGATGCGCAAAATAGCGCTTTTCAATATTGACATGAGAGGACGCAGTGAAAAAGCCCTCCTCGACCGTCGTGCCGTTCTGTACCTTGATATGCCGGCGGCTGCTCATCATCCCCGATTCGATCTCAGTCTGCTGATCGCCCATATCAACAGTCTGCGCACGGGCATTGCCGATCAGCACAGGGAGCGTGAAAGGCGCTCTGGAAACATCGGTGATT
Source organism: Oscillospiraceae bacterium (assembly GCA_017541275.1). Classification (GTDB taxonomy): domain Bacteria; phylum Bacillota; class Clostridia; order Oscillospirales; family Ruminococcaceae; genus Firm-04. Next base: position 925 of record JAFXZM010000003.1, read on the forward strand.
TCAAGTGCGGCATGGTCTGCATGCATCATGGGCAGGAGTACGCCTGCGATCGAGCGCATCTGCTCACCGACAGCGCCCGTTTCATTGCCGTTCACGATTTCCGCTGCCTGCTCCATTGCGTCCTGATAGGCGTCCGTGAGCATTTTCTTGTCTTCCTCGGTCAGCAGCGGGTATGTTCCGTCCTCATTCATCTGATAGAACATACCCGTCAGTCCGTTCAGCTTGATCACAGACTGTGTAAAATCAGCATACCGTTCGATATCCTGCGGCGAGGTCAGCATATCGCTGATCTCGGTGACGTATTTGTTCAGGTGCAGCTTCATCTGCGAAGCATCAAACGTGCCGGTCAATTTGGGTGACATAGGGCAATCTCCATTCCTGATTTCAGATTTTTCAGTGCTTCCTGATCTGCGTTCGTTTACATGGATGCCTGCTTGCCGCGGGTATCCATCTCCAAACCTGCCGCTTTTGTCATGTTTCTGGTCTGTTTCTTCTGGTGCTCCATTTCGGCCGCTTCCATCCTGAGATTCATGTACCGCGCCGTGAGCTGTCTGCCGTCGCCCTTGGCAGCAAGTGCGCGCAGCTCTTCGTCAGGGAGCTTTGAAAGCTCTGCGAATGCGGGTGTGTTTTTGATCTTGTTTGTGTTCTCGGTCTGATTGCCGATCGTTCCCTTGAGTGTGAAGTTCTTTCCCATTTTGGCTGCCTTTTCAATACCTGTATAGTAAATGGCCGCTGCAGCCAGGTCTCTGAGCTTCTCTCCCGACGCATTCTCCATATCTTTCTGCGCTTCGGCGGCGCAGGCATGAAATCTCCTCACGCGCTCATCATTGAGAACGTCAATGGTATCCTTGCATTCCTGAACAGCGTCTTTGCTGGGCTTCATATTCATATATTTATCTACGCTGCTAAGATCCAGGACACTCTCCACCATTTTCCCGGTCTTGCCGAACAGCTCTTTTGCAAGTGCCTTGCGTTCCGCTTGTTCCTGTATCAGATCTTCATGCAGCGTTCCGAGCGTGCGATCTTTGTAAACCGCAGGGAGAGTTTTGAACAAGCGCGTCGAATCCGTTACCATTGCCTGAAAATGTTTCGACATACCGAGTCTGTCTTTTCCGAACCCCCGTACAGCTTTGTTCCACCTGTCATGGGTCTGTTCGTAGGCTGCGGATTCGGTGGTGAGCGTCGTGAGCTTCTGCTGAAGCTGACTGAGCGAGGTTTCGTTGAGGTCCAGATCCGCTACGTCCTTGAGGGCATCCCGCATCCGGGTATATTCGACACTGTTTTTGTGATTTTTGCGCGTCATATTCTCCAGCTTTTCGAGATCCTCCTTTGCACCCCGGATGATCTTTTCAGCGTATCCCCGTACCTCGGCAGCAGCGTCAATGTGCTTTCGTTCCTTCGATTTGCCGTTGAGATCATCATAATATGGCTCACTTTCCTTCAGGTACTTCACCGAGGAATCATGTATTTCCTGTAGTCTGTCCCTCAGGAATGTAGCACCGAACGACTCATGCTCCTTGCGCTTCTCAACATTCGCGATTTGTGCGAGATTACTATAGATCACATCGAGATTTTCTCCATACTGCGTGTTATAGGCCATCCCTTTGCTCAGCTTTGGGAATTCTTTTTTCAACTCTGCCTGTATCGCTTCTTCCGCAGTCCTGTTCTGCTCTGTCAGCTTGAGTCCTTTTCTGTATTTGGCTTCAAGCTGATCGAACTCGTCAATGTCAGCGGCTTGAATCTGATTTTTCAGATCTGACATGACAAACCTTTCGCCCTTCAGCTTCAGGCCGTATTTTCTGCACTTTAACGATGAGGTCGCATCAAATCCGGCATCGACTAAGCTGCGTTCCTTCTCATCTTTGAGCGTCTGCTTATATTCGTTTGTACCTTCCTTCATTTTCTGATAGAAAATCGGAAGGATATCCCAGTTGGCAAACATACTGAAGCTCAATGAGGCGTTTACACCGAGATTCATATTGAATGTATTGGGACTGTGATCATAGACATACGACGATGCGATCGTATTCAGTGCCTTTTCATCGTTGACAAATTTTTCGGCGCCCTTGATCTCACCGTTCCGGATCTTTTGCTTCGTCTCTTCAATATCACAGCCGACCTTGTATCCGTGTTTTGCACGGTCACGGCCGAGCGCCTTTGAGAATCCTTCAAAGGCCTCCTCTTTTCCTTCTTTTATGAATCCGTTGGGCTTTCCGTATGCGTTCTTCTTATACAGCGACTTCGCCCAGAAATCAAACGCCATAGACAGATCCCGGTATTCATCCTCGTCCATCGGCTTCTCTTTCATCGGATTGTCCGGATCCACTTGGTTCGGTTTGACGAGCAATTCAAGCATCTCGTCATATTTCTTCTCTTTTTCAAGCTTTTTGAATTGGTCAAAATACTTTTGAACCCGCTCATTGTAATCCGGATCTGTAATATCAATTTCCTGCTCCGGCTGGGTTGCAATTTCTTTTTTTGGCATATAATCAGCACCTCCATAATTTTGTCATTAGCCCTGAGCAAAATGCCAAAACCAATGCATTAACGAAAAAATCAGGGCACAAAAACAATGTTTATCACTATAAATATAGAAAACAGCCAGCTCCAGTGGTATAGTTTAATTGGAAGCAAACCATACGAAAGGGGCTGGCTGCTATCTACCGTCAAATGATTATGCAGAATATTGAAATCTTCACTTCTGCACCGAAAGCACAATTTTACGATCAGCTGTTTCTGAACCTTGATCTTTCCGAAATGCCGGAATATGATTCAAAAACAGGTCGCCGCGGATATTCAAATCACGCGAAGCTGTGCGCTTTTATTATTATATCATATTTCGTGTTAAAATGTCAATGCTATATGAAAGCGATAATTGCGATAATAATCGATGTCTCGATCTCAAATACTTAGAAAGCATACAAATTAGAGTAAAACTCTCTGTCAGCATACCTATTCATTTATGAATTGGCATAATGCACAAAGTATCAGGCTGATTTAACGTGGTTTCTGACTCGCTCGCAAGCCTGTCATGTTTCGTGTGATTTTCCTCGCCCCTTATCACAAACCCTCACATTGTTTTTCGCCTGATACCGATGATTCCGTGCCCTGTAAACTCAAAAAATCTCGTGTGATTTCGTGTGATTTTGGGTGCAAAAGACTGCAAAATACAGATATTTTATTCCGAATTCGGAAATTATATGCAAAATCCAAGATAATAAAAATGTCGTGTCTACGCGATTTTCACGTAAACACGACGTTTCCTAGGCAGGTGGGTAGAGGGATTCGAACCCTCGGTCTTCGGGACCACAATCCGACGCTTTAACCAACTAAGCTATACCCACCATATTCAAATATATCAACGGAGTACTGCTCCGCAGTATGCAAGGGACGCGCCTTAAAGGATTCGAACCTTTGACTTACTGCTTAGAAGGCAGTTACTCTATCCAGCTGAGTTAAAGGCGCAGACACCCGAAAAGGGTGAAGCGAGTGATGGGAATCGAACCCACGTAACCAGCTTGGAAGGCTGGAATTCTACCATTGAACTACACTCGCAATTATCAGTGCGTTCGATTGGATTTCACCAGCACTGCAAGCAATATTATAGCACATCCCGCAGCATTTGTCAAGCGATTTTTGAAAAAACTTTTCAGAGCTGTTCTTTTTGGCTTCTTTTTCCGGGAAATGCTTGACAGAATCAGAAAAATCCTGTACAATATATATGTATGCCTACAGAATGAGAACGAAAGGATTTTACACATGATTTTACTGGATGATATCCGCAACGAGCTGGTCAATGCGCGCCCGGAGGTCAGGGAGCTGGGCGAGGTGCTTCAGATCGCACGCGCAAAGAACGACCTGAGTGATCTGCGCCGGCAAATGGAATACGAGGGCTTCTGGGATGACCACGAAAAGGCACAGAAGATCACCCAGCGATGCAATACACTGGAACGCAAGATTGAGAATTTTGAAAAACTGGAAGCGCTGCTGGAGGATACGATCACAATGATCGAGCTGGCACAGGAGGAGGGCGACAACTCCTCTGATGATGAGATTCTTGCAGATGCGGAGAAATTCAAGGAGCAGCTTGCGGCGGAAAAGCTCAAGACGCTGCTGACCGGCGAATATGACGGTTCCAATGCGATTCTCACGCTGCACGCAGGCGCGGGCGGTACAGAGGCGCAGGACTGGACGCAGATGCTTTACCGGATGTACAACAAATATGCCGAGGGACACGGATTCAAGGTTGATCTGCTTGACTGGCTTGACGGCGATGAAGCAGGCGTGAAGTCCGCATCATTCATGGTGCAGGGCGAGAATGCCTATGGTTTTCTGAAGTCGGAGGCGGGCGTTCACCGTCTGGTGCGCGTATCGCCGTTTGATGCGCAGGGCAGACGGCATACGTCGTTTGCGGCAGTTGAGGTCATGCCGGAGCTTTCGGATGACGTAGAGGTTGAGATCCGTCCGGAGGACATCAAGATGGATGTGTTCCGTTCGAGCGGCGCGGGCGGTCAGCATATCAACAAGACCAGCTCGGCAGTGCGCCTGACGCATCTGCCGACGGGAATTGTGGTATCCTGTCAGACACAGCGTTCGCAGTTCCAGAATAAGGATTACTGTATGAAAATGCTCCGTGCGAAGCTCGTAGAGATCAAGGAGCGGGAGCATCTCGACAAGATTTCCGATATCAAGGGCGACCAGCTCAAGATCGAGTGGGGCAGCCAGATTCGTTCCTATGTATTCATGCCGTATACGCTCGTGAAGGACGTCCGCACAGGCTGTGAGACAGGCAATGTGCAGGCGGTCATGGACGGCGACCTGGATGCATTCATCAACGCCTATCTGAAGGCACTTTCCCACGGCACGCTGAAGGCCGGTGCTGCTGCGGGGGAGGATGACTGAACGTGTATGCAGACAGTCTCCGGCGACCGGAGGCTGTCTTTTTTAAGGAGGACGCATCATCCATGAAGCTACATACGGATGCCGTAGCCGCGCAGACGGGACTGCATTATGACAGAACGGCAAAGGCATTCTTCGGGCAGATCGGCCGGTTTCCGGCAGTTCTGCGGACAATCCCGCGGCAGAATGCGGTGCTGTACCAGATCGCAGGGGAAGCAGCGGATGCAGAGCAGGCAAATGCGCGGCTGCATGCGTGGCAGGAGACGCATCCGTGCATTATGTCGGCGGTATACAAGAACCGCCGGATCGGATGTCTGTTTCTGCTGCCCAAGGAGAAGCCGGACGAGACTGTCTGCGGGCTTGCGGCATCGGCGGCGGCGCTTGCGGCCGACCTCGGCATGCGTCCCTGCTGCATGTCCTGCGGCGGGGAATCCGCGTATGAGCTGTATTTTCTTGATAAAAACGGCGTGACGGTCTGTCCGGAGTGCAGAGCGGAGCTGGAGGAAAGGCTCACGGCTGAACAGGCGAAACAGAAGCAGCAGAAACCCAATCATGCCGGAATCATACTCGGCGCACTGCTCGGCGCGGCGCTGGTGTTCGGCATGACATGGTTTGTGATGCGGGAGAGCAGGATCTCCGTGCTGACGGCGTATGCCGGCATGCTGCTGGGCTTTCTGCTGATGCGAAAGCTCGGCAAAAAGGTGACGCTTCCGGCAGCACTGCTGTGTGCGGTGCTGTGCCTGATCGGTTCGTTCGGCGGGATTCTGCTGCACGGCGCGCAGGAGCTTGCGGAGAAGAACCGGAATATCACGAGTCTTTTGGAGATCATGGCGGACGATGCGGATTTTGTGCCGTTTGAGCTGACCGGCGGAGCTCGCAGCGCCTATGATATGCTGTTTTTTGATGCGGAGTCAATGTTGCTGACAAGTCAGATCACGGATGCGCACATCCGGCTGATAGCCGAAAACCGTTCGGCCGGCAGTTGTCTGCTGCATCTGCATTCGCTTTATCAGATTCCGGTATACCGTGCGGCGGGCCGCGAGACTGCGGAGTGTATGCTCTGGGGATTTCTGTCGGTCGCGGCAGGCGCGGGCATGTGCATATATCCGATTCTGAAGGAGCGGAAAACCGCGTATATGCTCAGAAAGCCGGTGGCAGCATGAGACGGCGCGTCATTGTGATCGGCGGCGGTGCATCGGGGCTTTCTGCGGCGATTGCCGCAGCAGAGCAGGGTGCATCCGTGACCGTGCTGGAACGGCAGCCGCGGGTCGGCAGGAAAATTCTGCTGACCGGAAACGGCCGGTGCAATCTCGGAAACGAGAACCTTGCAATGCTGCATTTTCACGGGACAAATCCCTATGCATCTGCGATCATGCAGCAGTTTGATACAAAGAAGTTTTTTCGCGGAATGGGACTTTATACGCGCACGGACGCCGAGGGGCGCATGTACCCGGCGAGCGGTACGGCGGCATCGGTTCTGGATGCGCTGCGCTTCCGTGCGGAGCAGCTCGGTGCGGAAATGCTCTGTGACCGGCAGGTGACGGGGCTGAAGCAGACCGGGAAAAAATGGCAGATTATCTGCGGTGATACGCAGTTTATGGCAGATGCCGCGATCGTCGCAGCGGGCGGCAGTGCAGCGCCGGCCTGCGGTACGGACGGAAACATGTTCCCGATTCTGAAGCGGCTTGGCCTGACGGTCATTCCGCCCAGGCCTGCGCTCTGTCCGGTCCCGACGGATGCCGCAATAGTAAAGCCGCTGAAGGGAATCCGCGTGCGGGCAGAGGCCTCTGCATATGCCGGCGGCAAATGTGTCCGGCGGGAGCGCGGCGAGGTGCAGTTTACTGACAGGGCACTTTCCGGCATCTGCATTTTCAATCTGTCCCGAATTGCCGCAATGCACGGGACGAAAGCAGAAATCGGGCTTGACCTGCTTCCGGATTATTCCGGGGCGGAGTGTGCGGAAATGCTGCAAGAGCTGGTAAAACAGCGCGGAGAATACCCCGCCGCCGAGCTGCTGAGCGGGCTGCTCCCCAAGCGCGTCGGGGAGGTCTGGGTCAAAGCGGCATTCGGCACGGCCAATGCCGCAGCAGCGGAGCTTTTGCACAGTGAAGCAGCACAGCGGCATCTGCTGGAGGTGCTGCGCGGCCGCCGGTTCCCCGTGACCGGCACGGCATCCTTTGCACAGGCGCAGGTCACGGCAGGAGGCATCGCCGGGCAAAGCCTGACAAAAACACTTGCCGCAAAGGGGCTGCCGGGGCTGTATATCTGCGGAGAAGCAGTCGATACAGACGGCGACTGCGGCGGCTATAATCTGACATGGTGCTGGGCCTCCGGCGTATATGTCGGGAAATTTGCGGCAAATCAAAACAATATGTGAGGAAACCGGAAGGTATTACGAATACAATAATGACGGTGAGGTGAAAAACGTGTCTGACGCAGAACTGATCAAACTGCTTCGGACGCAGCCGGAGGAGGGCTGTAAGGCATTGCTGGAACAATATACCGGTATGGTGCTGGCAATATGCCGCAGGCGGCTCGGCGGACTCTGCACGGCAGAGGACATCGAGGAGCTGACCAGCGATATCCTGTTTATGTTCTGGCAAAAACGGGATACGCTCTCCGATGAGCGCGGGAATATCCGCGCACTGCTGTCCACCATGGCATACAGACGATGTATCGACTACTATCGCAGCAACAGCACCAGACTCAGCACACGGACACAGCCGGTCGAGGAGATCGCAGAATTTTTGCCGGATGAGAATCCGACACCGGAGGAGCAGGCCGTTACCGCGGAACGCTCTGCTCTGCTAATGGATGCGCTGCGCCGGCTGGATCCGGCGGATGCGGATCTCATCATACGGAAATATTATCGCGGAGAGACTGCGGCAGCAATCGCAGAAACACTCGGAATGCGGACGGGCACCGTTGAGATGCGGCTCTCACGCATTCGTCAGAAGCTCAGGAGTATATTGGAAGGGGGTGGAAACGATGACGCTTGAACAGCAGCTTGAGCAGATGATGCATGCAATGACAGAGCAGGACGCAGCCGAGCTGGACAGAATGTGTCCGCCGTCTGCGGCAGACCGTGCGGCTGAAGCACGCATCTGTGCGCGTGTGAGCGCACTTGCAGCGGCATCGCTTGCCGCCGCCGTACCGAAAACAGCACATTCCGCAGCACAGGCACAGTCCGGTGCGCAGTCTGCGGCGAAATCCGCAGTGAAAAATGTCCTTCGCATCCGTCCCTCTGCGCTGATGATCGCAGCGGGTTCGGCAGCCGCCTGCGCGACCGTCGCAATCGGCGCCGTTATATATCACCGCACCAGAGTACAGGAACCGGAGGTGCTCGACCCGCCGGCTGTGACCGATACAGCCGTTCCGGGAACCGATCAGACGGCCTCCGATACTGAGCCCGTGACGGAAACAACAGTGCAGAACGATACCGCGGCGGTATCTGAAACAGTCACGACTTCGAGCGTGACGACACAGTCTTCGGACGTAACTGAAACTGTGAATACTACGGCATCGGCAAAGATCACTGCTGCCGTATCCGCTACAAAACCGCAGAAAACAGTGCCGCCGCAGACTTCAACGAAAAAGACCGTAATCACTACGACAACGACAGCGTCGAGTGTCCGTACCACGGAATCTCTCAGTTCGCACACCAAGCTGACAACGACCACGACCGGCACGAATCAGCCGGAGGTTACGACCACTGAGATCACCGAGCACCGCCCGTGGTGGACGTACCCGACATGGATTACATGGTGGTGGGAAGGAACCGATATCGAAACATGGCCGTATGAATGGTGGGTCTGGGAAGGCAGCGGCTATTGGGATAACGGAGAGCATCACCGGAAGCTCCCGCCCGCGCCGACATGGGAAACAACCGTCGATCCGACGATTGTCGAAACAGATTGATTTTTCAGCGCGCACGCTTTGCTCAGGGCAGGGCGTGCGCGTTTTCTGTGATTGTGGCCCGCAATCCGGCTCCGGTTTTGCTCCTATGATGCAAAAACTGTTGATTTTATTCTTCTGCTCCCATTGAACTTTTCCGCATAATGTGCTATAACCGGGCAGTGCCCGGCTCCGGTTTTGCTCCCATGATGCAAAAACTGTTGATTTTATTCTTCTGCTCCCATTGCACTTTTTCGCATTATATGGTATAATAATAACAGCAATCAACGAAAGGAGAGACACTATGATTCAGATTGATCTGAACGATCTCGACCGGTTTTTCGTCAAATCGGAGCTGATCCCCGCGATCTGCTATGAGGTCGATACCAAAACCGTGCTGATGCTTGCCTATATGAATAAGGAAAGCCTCAGACGCACGCTCGAAACCGGCTATACATGGTTTTGGAGCCGTTCGCGGCAGGAATACTGGAATAAGGGCGCAACCTCCGGCCATGTGCAGAAGGTCGTGTCTGTCTATGCCGACTGCGACGATGACACGCTGCTGGTCAATGTGAAGCAGACCGGCGCTGCATGCCATACCGGTTCATATAGCTGCTTTTTCAAGGAAATCTATAATGATGAGGAGAAGGAATCATGACGGTTTATCAGGAGATTTTTGAGGTAATCAAGGCGCGGAAAGCCGCATTCGATGCCGGACAGTCGCCGGAAAAATCCTATACGGCATATCTGTTTGACAAGGGCGTGGATAAGATCTGCAAAAAGGTCGGCGAGGAAGCGACCGAAACAGTCATTGCCGCGAAAAACGGGAATAATGATGAGCTGAAGAATGAGATCAACGATCTGCTGTATCATGTCATGGTGCTCGCAGCGAATCAGGGCCTTGACTGGTCAGAGGTCGAGCAGGTGCTTGCTGAGCGGAATGAAAAAATCGGCAATCTCAAGCAGTTCCACGAGGTCGATAAAAACACCTGAGATGATTTTTCCCGGCGGACTGTCACAAATTCTCCCTGTATCACATACATTGTACTGAGGATTCCGTTAGGCAATCCGATTTTGTACAGGGAGGAATAGCCATGAACGAAGAAAATACATCCGGTTCGGCGGTCGCAGTCAAGGTTGACCGCGTATTTGACAGCTGCTCAGACAAAGACTGCATCACGAATTTGCAGGTCATGCTGGAATGCGGCGAGCTGCCGGAGCAGTTCACATCGGTCAAGACCCGCTGCTGCTCGATCGACAATGTGTGCATGAGCGTGGAGCCGATCCCGTTCAACCGGGGCTATTATTCGGTCGATGTGACGTACACCTTCGGGATCGAGCTGCTGGCCTATGACCGGAGCTGTGATGCACCGACACCGCTGCGGGGAACGGCCTCGGCATCCAAGAGCGTCATTCTCTACGGCAGCGAATCCAGCACCAAGACCTTCTTCAGCAACGGTGCGCGCATCGGCGATACCAATAGCTGCTGTGAGGTCGTCAATCTGCCGACCGCAAGCTGCCAGTGTGTTGATCCGATCGCATTGGAAACGCGCATTGCAATGATGCCGCCGCTTCCGCCGATGCCGGGGATGCAGCCGCAGCAGCCGGGAATGCCGCTGCCGCCGCCGCGCAGATGCGTGGTGCTGACGCTGGGGGTATTTTCGGTTGTCGAGCTGTCGCGGCCGGTGACGATGATGGTCAGTGCATTTCCGTACAGCGTTCCGACCAAGACCTGCACGGCCGAGGGGACTGATTCGCCCTGTGAGGTTTTCAGCAGACTTTCATTCCCGACAGACGAATTTCTGCCGCAGATGCCGAATCCCGGAGAGCAGCAGCCGGGCGGCAGTACGCAGCGTCTGCGGTGTGAGGGCTTTGAGGCGTGGCAGCCTTCTGCGGGAACAATGGGCACAATACAATAGGATGTACATATTGGGGATACATGAGATACAGCGAAGGCGGGGCGGCGGTGAAGCCGTACCCGCCCGAACGCTGTTCGGAATAAAGGAGGCTGTCCATATGACGCATGAGCAGGCAGAGCACCGCGTAAAGGCGCTGACGGCAGAGCTTCTGCGCATGGCGCATGAGTATTACGATCTCGACGCGCCGAGTGCAGAGGACTATGAGTATGATATGAAAATGCAGGAGCTGCGTGATCTGGAGGCGGCATTTCCGGATCTGCTGGAGCCGGATTCCCCGACACAGCGCGTACAGGGCGTTGCATCCGGCCGCTTCGCAAAGGTCACGCATGCCGTGCAGATGGCGAGCCTTCAGGATGTGTTTTCCTTTGAGCAGGTCGCAGCATTTGTGCAGCGCGTACAGGAAGCAGTTGACGAGCCGCAGTTCACGGTCGAGCCGAAGATCGACGGGCTGTCTGTGTCGCTGGAATACGAAAACGGCATCCTGACACGCGGTTCGACACGCGGCGACGGCTTTGTCGGCGAGGATGTGACTGCAAATCTCAAAACGATCCGGAGCATTCCGCTGAAGCTGAAGGATGCGCCGCGGCTGCTGGAGGTGCGCGGCGAGGTGTACATGCCCCGTGCATCGTTTGTGCGGCTCTCCGCGCAGCAGGAGGCGGCAGGGGAGGAGCTGTTCAAAAATCCCCGCAATGCGGCGGCGGGCTCGCTCCGGCAGAAGGATTCCGCGGTGACGGCCTCGCGCCGCCTGCAAATTTTCGTGTTCAATTTGCAGCGCATTGAGAGCGAAACGCTGACGTCGCATGCAGAAACGATCGACCGGCTGAAGGCACTGGGATTTCCGGTCATCCCGTATACGCGCTGTCCGGCAGACCCCGATCAGATTCGTGCGGCGATCGAAGCAATCGGCGCACAGCGCGGCGAGCTGCCCTTCGATATTGACGGCGTGGTCGTCAAGACAGACAGCCTTGCACAGCGGGAGCAGATCGGCGCAACGGCCAAATATCCGAAGTGGGCGGTCGCATACAAGTTCCCGCCGGAGGAAAAGGAAACAAAATTGCGCGCGATTGAGGTACAGGTCGGGCGGACAGGCGTTCTGACGCCGGTTGCAGTATTTGATGAGATAACGCTCGCAGGTACGAGCGTTTCGCGGGCAGTGCTGCATAATCAGCAATATATTACCGAAAAGGATATACGTGTCGGTGATCTCATTCGTGTCCGGAAGGCGGGGGATATTATTCCGGAGGTGCTTGCATCGGTATCGCATGAGCCGGAATCGGTGCCGTATCAGCTTCCGGATCGGTGTCCGGTCTGCGGAGCACCTGCCGAGCGGGACGGTGAGGAAGCTGCCGTGCGCTGCTTCAACCCGGCATGTCCGGCGCAGATTTTCAGGCAGATCGTGCATTTTGCGTCCAAAAACGCAATGAACATTGACGGACTCGGCCCGGCGATTGTTCAGCAGCTTCTCGATGAAAAGCTGATCGCATCTGCCGCCGATCTCTATACGCTGACGAAGGAGCAGCTTTTGCGGCTGGAGGGGTTCAAGGAGAAATCGGCAGACAATCTGCTCCGTGCGGTGGAGCGCTCGAAGGAGCAGCCGCTTGACCGCGTGATTGCCGCGCTCGGCATCCGCAATATCGGACAAACTGCGGCGACATTGCTTTGCGATCATTTTGGCTCGCTGGAAGCGGTGCGCGGTGCAAAAGCGGAGGATATTGCTGCGATTGACGGCTTCGGCGGCATCATGGCGGAGGCTGTTGCAGAGGCATTTTCGGAGCCGTCCTTCACAGCGCTGGTCGATGCACTGCTCGCACGCGGCGTCAAAATGCAGTACGAAGCAAAAACGGTCGCAGATACGCGGTTTTCCGGCATGACATTTGTTCTGACGGGTACACTCCCGACGATGAAGCGCGATGAAGCGAAGGCGCTGATTGAGGCGCACGGCGGCAAGGTATCGGGGTCAGTCTCGAAGAAGACGAGCGTGGTCGTGGCCGGTGACGATGCCGGAAGCAAGCTGACAAAGGCGGAATCGCTCGGCATCGAGGTCATTGACGAAGCGGAGCTGCTGCGGCGCTGTGCGGAGACTGAAAACTGATAACATGAAAAGGGCGTGATTGCGTGATTTCCTTTTCCAATCAAACCAAAACGGAGATTTGCGGCGGCATTCGCAGGACGCCGGAAAAGCGTGCATTTCTGAGCGGCATTCTGCTTTCGGCGCGCAGGCTGTCATCGCAGGAGATCGCCCTGCAAACGGAATGTGAAGCATTTGCCGCGCTGATTCCGGCGCTGCTTCAGTCTGTGACTGCGAAGCTGCGGTGCGATACAGAATTCCGTTCACGGAGCGGCCGACTGCCGGTCTGGTGCTTTCGTATTTCGGGGGCGGATGCCGGTGTTTTGCTTCAGTCGCTCGGCATTGTACCGGAGGCGCGAGCGGAGTCAGCGATATTTCAGTCCGGCACCGGAAGGACGCTGAGCCTGCTTGCTGCGGGCGCATTCGTGATGAGCGGCAGCGTCACCGACCCGGCGCGTGCGTATCATCTGGAGCTTGCACTGCCCGATGCGGCGTTTGCTGATGCCCTGCGGGCGCGCATCGCACAGGAGCAGCCGGCGATCGTGCTGAAGCGGACGGTGCGCAAGCATGACACGGTGCTCTATCTCAAGCAAAATGAACAAATCGCTGATGCGCTGACGTATTTCGGCGCACCGAATGCGTCGCTGATGCTGGCGGAGCAGCAGGTTTACAAGAGCTTTCGCAGTCAGACAAACCGCCGCACAAACTGTGATCTTGCAAATATCGACAAAACTGTCGCGGCAGGCGCACAGCAGGCGGCTGATATCCGATTGATTCTGGAAACAGCCGGACTGGATTCCCTTCCGGAGAATTTGCAGGAGATTGCGCGTGCGCGTTTGAATGACCCGGAGGCGAATCTGCGGGATTTAGCAGCAGCATGCAGTCCGCCGCTGTCGCGTTCAGGGGCACATCACCGGCTTGCGCGGATTGCGGAGATTGCCGCGAAGCTCCGTGCCGCGCAGCAGGAAATGCCGAACGATTCGTAATAACTATAGAAATGCCGTTCCCCGTAAAACCGGAGAACGGCTTTTTTTGCGATAGGCTGTTGTTTTTTGCAAAAACTGAGCGGTTCAGTGCTTGGCAGTTTTTCCGCTCTTCTGTTGTTTCTGATTCTGTTCCTGTTCAGGAGCGGGCTCCTTTTTTTTCCGGAACACGAACAGCTTGCTGATGATATAGTTCAGAGCGAGCACAATGAACTGTGAGAGAATGACCATGAGGATATAATTCCAGCCAAAGAGGGCAGGGGTCTCCATAATCAGCAGCTCAATGAAATACGTAGCGCCGCGGCCGCCGAAAAAGGTCAGCATTTCGCGCAGCACAGTATTCTTCTCCTTTGTTTCGCTGTGAAACACGTATTTCTTGTTGACAAAGAATGCAAACACCGCGCAGATAATCCATGAAGCGGTCGTATTGAGAGCGCTGGGAATTGTCTGATGATCGACGGAATAGCCGGCCAGATCAAACAGCACCCTGCCGACCAGCTTTGTCACGATTGAGAGCAGCGTCGTCCATGCGCCGTAGTAGCAATAGCGCCAGACACTTTCGTATTTATCCCACAGCTTTTTCAGCGGCTTCGGCAGCAGCTTCAGCACAAATTGCAGCAATGCTTCCAGCATGGAAGAAATCACCTCCGGAGTAATCAGTCCAGCTCAAATGCGCCGGTAAAGAGCTGATAGTATGTGCCCTTCTTACCGATCAGCGCCTCATGGCTGCCGCTTTCGATGATCCGGCCGTGATCGAGCACCATGATGGTATCGGCATTCCGGACGGTCGAGAGGCGGTGTGCGATGACAAAGACCGTTCTGCCCTTCATCAGCGCATCCATGCCGCGGGAAACGATCGCCTCGGTGCGCGTGTCGATGGAGGATGTTGCCTCATCGAGAATCATGACAGGCGGGTCAGCAACGGCGGCGCGTGCGATTGCGATGAGCTGACGCTGTCCCTGCGAGAGATTTGTGCCGTTTCCGGTCAGCATAGTATTGTAGCCTTCGGGCAGGCGGGTAATGAAATCATCCGCACCTGCGAGCTTTGCGGCATCCACACACTGCTCATCGGTCGCATCCAGACGGCCGTAACGGATATTGTCCATGACTGTGCCGGTAAAGAGGTTTGTCTCCTGAAGCACGATGCCGAGTGAGCGGCGGAGATCGGATTTTTTGATTTTGTTGATGTTGATGCCGTCATAGCGGATTTTGCCGTCCGCGATATCGTAGAACCGGTTAATCAGATTCGTGATTGTTGTCTTGCCGGCGCCGGTCGCACCGACAAACGCGATCTTTTTGCCGGGCTCAGCCAGAACCGTAACATCATGCAGGACGGGCTTGCCCTCCTCATACGCGAAATCAACGCTGTTGAGCGTGACCTCGCCGCGCAGCGGCGTATATGTGACCGTGCCGTCTGCGCTGTGCGGATGCTTCCAGGCCCAGTGATGCGTGCGTTCGGAAGTTTCGGTGAGATTGCCGTCTGCATCGGTTGTCGTGTTGACCATTGTCACATAGCCGTCATCAGCCTCCGGCTTTTCATCCATAAGCCTGAAGATTCTGTTTGCGCCGGCGACTGCCATGACGATCGAATTGAGCTGCTGTGTGAGCTGATTGAGGTTGCCGGTAAACTGCTTTGTCATATTCAGGAACGGCACCACGATGCTGATATCCAGCGGCAGGCGCGAGAGTGAAAGGTTCGGCACATGTCCGATCAGCAGTGCGCCGCCGACTGCCGCAATGACAACATACAGAATATTGCCGATATTGAGAATGATCGGTGCCAGGGCATTTGCGTAAGCATTTGCACGGAAGCAGTCATTGTAAAGCTGTTCATTCAGCTCATCGAAGTCTTTTTTGCTCTGTTCTTCGTGGCAGAAAACCTGCACGACCTTCTGGCCGTTCATCATCTCCTGCACATATCCTTCCATCTTTCCGACGGACTGCTGCTGCCGGACAAAGAACTTTGCAGAGCCGCCGCCGAGCTTGCCGGAGACAAACATCATGCCCAGAACGCCGAGCAGCACGACCAGCGTGAGCCATACGCTGTAATAAATCATGATCGTAAAGACAAACAGCACGATCGAGCCGGCCTGCACGAGCGTCGGGAGCGACTGCGAAAGAAGCTGGCGCAGCGTGTCGATATCATTGGTATAATAGCTCATGATATCGCCGTGCTTGTGCGTATCGAAGAACTTGACCGGCAGATTCTGCATGCCGTCAAACATGGTACAGCGCATTTTGTTCAGGAAGCCCTGTGTCATGAAAGCAATGAGCTGCTGATACAGCGTCATGGAAATGATCGAGAGCACATACAGGCCGATCAGCAGGCCGACCTTGGGGAGAATTGCGGCTTTAGCGGCCTGCCAGTCACCGGATTCCGCCCATTGCTGGATATCCTCTATGACCTTCTGGACAAACACAGCCGGAATTGACGAAGCCGCAGCGGAAAACAGAATGCAGACGATCGTGACGGGAAACATCACCGGATAAAAGCCGCGGAGCATCTTCACGATTCTGTGCAGAGAGCGGAAGGCTTCGCCCTTGCTGGCGGGCGGGCCGTAGGTTTTGTTACGCGGCATCGTTGTCACCTCCGTTCGTCTGCTGCTCGTAGACCTCACGGTAGATTGTGCAGCTTTGCAGCAGCTCGTCATGCCTGCCGACCGCCGCAATTCTGCCGTTGTCCATGACAACGATCATGTCGGCGTCCTGCACGGAGGCGACGCGCTGTGCAATGATGATTTTTGTTGTTTCGGGGATGAATTTCCGGAAGCCGGCGCGGATAAATGCATCAGTTTTGGTATCGACGGCGCTTGTGGAATCATCGAGCACCAGAACGCGGGGCTTTTTCAGCAGTGCGCGTGCGATGCAGAGGCGCTGCTTCTGGCCGCCGGAGACATTTGTACCGCCCTGCTCGATCATCGTGTCATAGCCGGCGGGGAAGCTCTCCACAAACTCATGTGCCTGCGAGAGCCTGCATGCCTCGATGAGCTGCTCGTCCGTCGCATCGGGGTTGCCCCAGCGGAGGTTCTCCTTGATTGTACCGGAAAACAGCACATTTTTTTGCAGCACCATTGCCACGCTGTCACGCAGTGTTTTCAGGTCATACTGCCGCACATCCGTGCCGCCGACCTTCACGCTGCCCTCGGTGACGTCATAGAGCCGCGCAATGAGCTGCACCAGCGTTGATTTGGATGAACCGGTACCGCCGATGACGCCGACGGTCGCGCCGCTGGGAATATGCAGGGTGATATCGGAAAGCGCGTATTTCTTTGCCTTCTGTGAATATTTGAAGCTGACGTTTTCAAAATCGACCGAGCCGTCTGCGACAGCGGTGACCGCATGCTCCGGATTGTGAATTTCAGCCTTTTCATCGAGCACCTCGGAGATTCGCTTGATCGACTCTGCGGACATGGTCAGCATCACATAGATCATGGAGAGCATCATGAGCTGCATGAGAATCTGGAAGCCGTAGGTCAGCATGCCGGAGATCTGTCCGACGTCAATGCCCCCGCCCGTGATAATCAGGCGCGAGCCGACGATGAGGATAAACGCCATATTGAAGTACAGGCAAATCTGCATCAGCGGGCCGTTCAGCGCGACGATCCGCTCTGCTTTCGTAAAGTCTTTGCAGATATCCTCTGCGGCCTTGCGGAACTTTGTTTTTTCGTAGTCTTCGCGCGAGAAGCCCTTGACCACACGCATGCCGCGTACATTTTCCTCGATGGATTCATTCAGCCGGTCATATTTTTTGAACACGCGGCGGAATGCCGGCATTGCGAATTTAGCGATCAGCAGCAGCCCCGCGAGCATAAACGGAATGACGATCACGAAGGTCAGCGCAAGCGTACCGCCCATGAAAAATGCCATTGTGATTGAAAAGACGAGCATCAGCGGCGCACGGACTGCAATTCGCGTCATCATCATGAATGCCATCTGTACATTGGTGATGTCGGTTGTCAGGCGGGTCACGAGCGATGAGGAGGAGAACTTGTCGATATTGCTGAACGAAAAGCGCTGCACCTGCTCATACATATCATGCCGCACATTTTTCGCAAAGCCGGCGGCAGCTTTTGCAGAGGTCATGCCCGCCCCGCCGCCGCATGCAAGCGAAACGATCGTCATGAGCAGCAGGATGAGGCCGATCTTCAGGATATAGCTCATATCGACGCCCTTTTTGACATTGTTCACCAGCTCGGCCGTCAGATACGGAATGATTGCCTCGATAATGACCTCGCCGGTGATGAAAATGATTGTGAGGATAGTCGGTTTCTTATATTCCCGCAGACAGCGGGAGATTGTTTTGAACATATGTGTTATCTCTCCTCTCGGCTTTCAGTGATATTCTGCTGCATCCGAAGCAGAAATTGCCGCAGCGCCGTCAGTTCGGCATCAGAGAAGCCGCGGGTCAGCTCGGCCTCAAGCCGTTCATTATCTGCACGAATCTGCTCGGTAAGCTCTTTGCCGCGATCCGTCAGGATGATTTTTTTCAGCCTGTCGTCGCTGGCGACCTTCGTCCGTTCGATCAGCCGGTTCCGTTCCAGTGCGGCAACGGTCTTGCTGACGCCGGATTTGCACATGCTGAATGCTTTTTCGAGGTCTCTCTGATAAATGTCCTCGCCCTCATGATCTGACAGATAGCCCATGACCCAGCCGTAAACGCCGGTCATATGGTCAAGCTCCTGCTTGCTTTCTGTGCGTTCAATGCTGCGGCGGATTGCAGCATTGAGGTGATGCAGTGCAAGGATTGTCTGGTTATCCGTACCGGTCACACTCCTTTCCGGTTTCCGTCTGAACCGTTCACCGAGAAACATTATACAGCAAACCCGCCAAAATGTCAAGTGAAAATTCGGCGAAAAAAACGGGATTCCGCTGCCGGAATCAGTCCGGACGGCCCGAAAAGGCCGGAATAAACGATTCTTCCGCCGCGCCGCCCTCCTGCGTATAGGCATTTTCAATGCCGATCATCCGTGCATAGCGAACGACCGTATCATATTCATGCGCTGTCACGCGGCGGGAGAGCAGCGGGTGACTGCGCATCTGGGGCATCGGCGTATACTGATTCATGATGCTGTAGCCGATGCCGTTCCCGTAGGTCTGATGCAGATAATACAGGATCCGGCGCGATTCCTGCGCACTGCCCGGCAGAACCAGGTGCCGCACCTGCACGCCGCGCGTCATCAGGCCGGTCTGCGGGTCAATGACCGGAGCGCCGCACTGCCGCACCATTTCCGCCAGCGCACGCTTTGCGGTCTCCGGATAATCCGGTGCATCGGCGTATTCCGCAGCAGTATTGCTGTCGATGTATTTGAAATCCGGCAGATAAATGTCGATCAGCCCATCCAGCAGGCGGAGCGATTCAACATTCTCATACCCGCTGCTGTTCCAGACGAACGGGATGTGCAGACCGGAGCAGCGCGCAGCCTTCAGAACCGGAATGAGCTGCACAGTATAGTGGCTCGGCGTGACCAGATTGATATTGTGGACACCCTCCCGTTCGAGCCGCAGCATGGTCTGCACCAGTGCATCCGGTGTGATCTCGTACCCGACATGCGAGACAGCGATCTCATGATTCTGACAGAAGATACAGCGCAGGCTGCACCCGCTGAAAAAAACGGTGCCGGAGCCGTTCTGCCCGCTGATCGGCGGCTCCTCCCAGTCATGCCGCGCAGCGCGCGCAATGCGGATTGTATTGGTTTCGCCGCAGAACCCGCGCTGTTTATTCCGGTCGGCCATACAGCGCCGCGGACAGGCCGTGCATTGTTTTTCCTGCATAATGCTTCACCTCACTGTTTGTGCATATCCGGCGTGTAACAGGGCACAGCACCGGCTTTTCAGGACTATTATAGCATACCCGGCCGCATCCGTCAAATCCGGCATGCTCCGGGGATGATATGATTATACAGTTTTTCCTGTCATCGGCTATTGACGAAACAGGAAATTTGCAGTACAATAGAAGCGGAGGAGCCTGCGGATGAATACGGTTCCGTGCGAGGGGGGGATACTATCATATGAATACTGTGAGAAAACGGGCAGTCCGGCTGTCCGGCGCGATTCTCGCGGCAGTATGTGCGGCGGCGGCAGCATTGCCTGTGCTTTCTGCACATGCCGCAACGGTAGAGCAGCCGCTCGGTTATCGCGGCGATCTCGATGCAGACGGCGCGGTCTCGGCATCCGATATCCGGCTGCTGGCAGACTGGCTCATGGCCGATGACGGTGCAGTCACCGGGGAGCGGGCGCGCCTGGCCGATATGGACGAAAACGGCATTCTGAATGCCGCCGATCTGACACGGCTGAAGCGCACAGTTTTCGGCAGCACGGAACCGGAAATGCTGTATACCGAATTCGAGGAGCCGCTCATGGATGCACCGATCTCATTTCTCAGCCCGAAGCTGCCCAGCAAGGGCAGCAACCGTGTGCTGATGTTTGTGATTGATTTTCCTGACTGCACATTCACGCAGAGCTATTCCGCAGACCAGGTCAGAGCGATCTCCTTCGGCGCATCGAATCCAGACAGTCCGTCTTATCCGCTGGAAAGCGTCACCGGCTATTATGAGCGTGCGTCCTACGGCGCACTGACGCTGGATGCAGATATCTATTCCTATTACACGCAGTACGGCATCGACACATACACAGGCAATACAGATCTGCTTGTGGATGAGGTCATGGCGGCATTTGAATGGCGTCTTGACTACAATCGCTATGACAATAACCTTGATGGTGTTCTGGATTCGCTTCTGCTGTCAGTTCCGGACAATGCACCGAATGACGGCTGGTGGCCGTGCTCCGGCAGTTACGCCGGCGACCGGAGCTTTGACGGAGTGAAGCCGGGGAATATCATTCTCGGCAACACATCACCCTCTGACACGGTGCAGTACAACAATACATGGATTCACGAGCTCGGACATGCCATGGGACTGCCGGATTACTATAAATACGAGAATACCGGAAACGGATATTTCGGCCTGAACGGCCCTGCCGGCACCGAAATGATGGACGATGCCTACGGCGATATGTGTGCCTTCTCGAAGCTGATGTACGGCTGGTATACGCCCTCGCAGGTGCAGGTATATACAGGCGGCACGCAGACCTTTTCACTGGCATCCTCCCAGGAGCGCGGAAACTGTATTCTGATCCCGCACAGCGATCTCAACGGCTATTTCAGCGAATATATGCTGATTGAATATGCGACAAAAGCCGGCAACAACGCGGCAGAATGGAAGCTAGGCAGCGGAGGCATCCGTGTGCTGCACTGTGATGCGATGATCTCCGAGGGGCATTGGGGGCTGGAGTTCACATGGAACAATTACGGGATGTATTATGACACAAGCAATGAAAGGCAGCGGGTTCTGCGCCTTGCAAACGAAAAAGAGGGGGGTAATTTCTTTACTGCCGGCAGCACGGTCAGCAGCAGCATCAGCGGATTCCGCTGGTATGACGATTCCGGATATCAGACTGTTGACCCCGGCGTGACCGTCACGGTCGGCGCGCTGAAAAACGGACGGTATACCGTCACAGTCTCTCAGTAATCTGAAAGGAGAAATACCGCAGGGTGTTTCTCCTTTTTTCATGCTGTAAGCAAATTGCGCTGCCGGGAGAAATCGGAATTTTTTTAAATACTTGACATTTATCCTGATTCCCGTTATAATAGAATCAGAAGGCGATCTGCCATATTATAAGGAGGAGCGACTGCAATGGATGCAAAAAAATGGATGCTTCCGGCGGCAGCAGGTGCAGGCGCAGCGGCAGCCTTTACAAAGTATTACCCTGCCTTCGGCAGAAATCCGGGAAAAGCAGTCCGGACGGCATTTCGCCGCCGAACCCGGTATTATGACGGAAAGCATTTTTACTATCCTGAAAAATGGAAAACAAACGAACCGGACGAAAACCGGATCATCTCGCCGAACAAGGCGCATCCCGCGCAGCCGCTTCCTGCCGCAGAGCCGGCATTTTCCGATGCTGCGGAAGCTTTTCAGGCGACATGGTTCGGGCATTCCGGTATATTGCTCCGCATGGGCGGCAAAAATATCCTTGCTGACCCGGTTTTCAGCAAGCGCTGCTCACCGTTTCAGTGGGTCGGCCCCAAGCGGTTCACGATCCCGACGGTCACGGCAGATGCACTGCCGCATATTGATCTTGTGCTGCTGACGCATGACCATTACGATCATCTTGACCCAATCACGCTGAAGGCAATCGCCGCAAAGGCAGACCGGTTTCTGGTGCCGCTGGGCGTTGAATGTCATCTGCGCCGCTGGGGCATTCCGCCGCAGAAGACCGTCAGCATGGCATGGTGGGAGCAGAAAACCGTCAGCGGCATCCGCGTGACCTGTCTCCCTGCAAATCATTTCTCCGGCAGAAAATATGCCGATCAGAATTATACGCTCTGGTGTTCGTATATGCTGCGTGCAGGCGGAAGGCAGGTTTTTTTCAGCGGTGACGGCGGCTTTGGCAGACATTTCCGGCTGATCCGCGAAAGTCTCGGTGCGCCTGATCTCGCCGTCATGGAATGCGGCATGTACAATCGGAAATGGCACGAAATGCACATGTATCCGGAGGAATCCGTCAAGGCAGCAGGGATTCTGGGCGCAAAAGCTGCAATTCCGGTTCACTGGGGCGCATTTGTCATCTCCACGCACCCGTGGGATGACCCGCCGGAGCGCTTTGTCCGTGCAGCGGAGGCAGCGGGGCTTTGTGCCGTCACGCCCATGCTCTGCGAAACGGCCGATCTCACACATCCGGCACAGTATCAGAAGCGCTGGTGGCGGCATTTCAAATGAAAGCGGAGGTTCATTTATGCAGACAAAGGATTCGATTCACGCAGCAGTCGAGGCACAGCGCCGGTTTTTCCGCACCGGCAAAACGCTCCCGGTTGAATTCCGGCTCCGGCAGCTCCGGCGGCTCCGGGAAGCGGTCATCACAAACAAAGCACGCCTTGCCGCCGCACTCTGCGAAGATCTGGGCCGGTGTACCGCAGAGGCATTTCTCTGTGATATCGGCGTCGTGCTGACCGAGATCACGGAAACGATGCAGGGACTGAGAAAATGGGCAAAGCCGGAAACACATTTCAGCGGCATTCAGTGCTTTCCCAGCATCCGCACAAAGGTCTATAAAATGCCATACGGTGTTTCGCTGATTATCAGCCCGTTCAATTTTCCGGTATTGCTGACGCTCGGTGTCCTGACTGCCAGTATCGCCGGCGGCAACACTGCCGTTCTCAAGACAAGCTCCAAAACGCCGAACTGCACGGCAGTCATGCAGAAAATGATCGCGGAGATCTGGCCGGAAAAATATGTCGCAGTGATCGGCGGCGGACATGATATAGCCGATCTCTGCCTCGCGGAGCGCTTTGACAAGATTTTCTATACCGGTTCGCCGCGCGTCGGCGTGCATGTGATGGAGGCAGCCGCAAAAAATCTCACGCCGGTCGCACTGGAGCTTGGCGGCGAGACCGGAAACTGGTGCATTGTCCGGAAGGACGCCGATCTGCGCGATGCCGCCCGGAAGATCGCATTTATCAAGCTCTGCAACAGCGGGCAGATCTGCATCAATATCAATCAGGCCGCCGTAGCAGAGGAGGTTGCAGAGCCGTTTCTCGATGCGCTGAAGCAGGAATTCACGCGGCAAATCGGCATCGAACCTGTAAACAACCCGGAATATCCGCGCCTGATTACCCCGCAGGCCTACCGGAAATGTGCAGAGGAGGCAGCGCTTTACCGTGACCGCATTGTATTCGGCGGCATCGGAAGTGCAGAAAAACAGAAATATGCGCCGACCGTTATCTATCCCGTGCAGGCGGATGAGCCGATCGTGCAGCATGAGCTGTTTTCGCCGCTGCTGCCGGTCGTGCCGTTCCGGGATGCGGAGATCGAACGCCTGATGCATCTGATTGCAGAGCGGGAGCACGGTCTTGCGCTGTACCTGTTCACGAAGGATATCGCATGGGCTGAGCGCACAATGGCCTCACAGCAGTACGGCGGCGGCTGTGTCAATGAGGTCTGTCTGCATCTGATGGTGAAGGGCGTACCGTTCGGCGGAACCGGACATTCCGGTATGGGCGCCTATCACGGCGAATGGGGCTTCCGGGAATTCACACACCCGTCAACCGTCCTGTACGGCAGCACCCGGTTCAATCTGCCGCTTCGGGAACATCCCTATACCGGAAAGGGCAGGTGGAAGGAGCGGATTATCCGCATGCTCGAACGGTAACAGAACGCAAAGGAGGCGATTTGCATGGCAAAAAAAATAATCGGATACGGTGACCGTTACTGCACATCCTGCGGTGCGGCAATGGAAAAACAGACACAGATCTGTCCGCATTGCGGTCAGCCCTATGATGTCAGTCAGCGCTGCGCACAGATCAGCCCGCTCGGCGCCGGCGGCATCGGCTGGTCAACACAGACCGCGCATCCCTCATTCAAAAAATATGCCGGCAAAAACCGCATTGCATCGGTTATTTTTGCGGCGGTCGTCTGCGTAATCATTTTCATCGTCATGCTGGTCAAGGGTGATATGGAGCTGAATTCAAAGGGCATCCGTATTTTCGGCCTTGTCATGGCAGTGCTCTGGAGCTTCTGGATTATCTGGATGATCGTGTCCGCTGTTCCCAAAAAGGATTGGGACGGCGTGGTCGGGCAGAAGGAGTCACGGCTGGAGGAGTATTACGACCGCAGCACCGACGGAGACAGATCATCCTTCCGGCAAACCCGCATGAAGTATATTGTTCCCATACGCAAGGCAAACGGCGGCGTGAAGAAGATAGTCGAATATGACAGAACCGTGTGGTACGAATATTTGCTTGAGGGTGAGACCGTGCGGTATCACGGCCGGAATATGAGCTATTACGAGAAATATGACAAATCCCGCGATACATTTCTGCTCTGCGCCGGCTGTACGGCCAAACGCGATCCGCGGGAGAATTTCTGCGGCCGCTGCGGATGCATACTTCTGAAGGGACAGCCTGTACAGGCGGCAGTGCCGATGCAGCCGCCGGTCATGCAGCCGCCGGTCATGCAGCAGCAATTCTGCCGGAGCTGCGGGCAGCCGATCATGCCCGGCAAGCGCTTCTGCGGAAGCTGCGGCACACCGGTCTGAGCTGCTGTAAGAGGTATCGCTGCGCGATGATTGATAATGGGC
>JAFXZM010000023.1 GCA_017541275.1 Oscillospiraceae bacterium
ATCCGGCAGCGGTGCATTCTCACCGAAGAAGCCGCCGGGCACCCCCGGAGCCGGTGCGGGCGCAGCAGGTGCGGGCGCGGGCATGGGAGCCGGCGCGGGTACCGGTGCGGGCGCAGCAGGTGCGGGCGCGGGCATGGGAGCCGGCGCAGGTACCGGTGCGGGCGCAGCAGGTGCAGGCGCGGGCATGGGAGCTGGCGCAGGTACAGGAGCGGGGGCCGGCGCGGGTGCAGAGCCGGAAAGCGGCTCCGGTTCCGCAAACATGGGTGTTTCGTCGAAAAATCCGCCGACTATGCCTGCCGCCGGCGGTGCAGCCGGTGTGGGTGCAGGAGCGGGTGCCGGAGCCGGTACAGGCCGGTGAACCTCCGGGTATACATCATAGGAGTCCTCCGCAGCAGCCGGTGCGGGCATATCATAAAAGCCGTCAAAGCTCTGCGGCTGAGGCATTGCGCCGGGCGCAGGCTGATCGTAAAAGCTGTCGAGGGTTTTGGGAACAGGCGGCGCCATATGATCGAATGCACCGCCGAACGGCTCAGGCTGCGGTGCCGGCTGCGGGAATCCGAAATTGTCAAATTCGCCGCCGAACGGAGACGGCGCCGCAGGCTGTGTCGGGATTGAACCGCCGAAGGGCTGCGGATCGGGCTGTGCCGGCATATCAGACACGCTCTCGCGCCGGAATACCGGTGCGGGCGGGAAATCTATGGCATTGGGGTCAGCCGCGGGCCGGGCAAACGGGTCCGGCTGTGCAAACGGATCCGGCTGCGGCATGACCGGCGGAAAACCGGCAGGCAAAACGTCGTTCTGCGGCGGATAGGCCGGTGCCGGGGCATCAAAGACCGGTGCCGGCGCAGCAGGCTGAACCGGCGCGCCGCAGTTGACGCAGAAGAGCGAATCCGGCAGAAGCGCTGCACCGCAGTTTGTGCAGAAGCCGCCCTGAGCGGGGGCGGGCGGCGGTACCGGCGCCGTCGGAGCAGGTGCGCCGCAGATCACGCAAAAGCGCGCGGACGCCTCCAGATCGGCACCGCAGTTTGTGCATTGGCCGAATAATCCCATAATACACTACCTCGATTTCTCATTATTTTCCTGATGTCTGTGAAAGTGTACAACTGAACGGGTGTGCATAATTCACCACGATATAGTATGTATCAAATATTATACCATATCTCCTAAAAGAAGTCAATACAGCGCGCCGTTCTTTGTCGGATTCCACAGATTAAAATACCGCTTTTTGTGCATTTGCTGTGACAAAGCGGTAAAGTGCCGCGAACCGCAGCGGTCAGCGTCACTGCGGCAGACGGCGGATGAGTGCCGCACCGTTCTCCTTCAGCCACGCATGACAGCGGGCATAATCCGAGAAAACACGCGCAATTTCCGCATAAAATGCAGGGGAGTGATTCGGGTGGATGCGGTGGCAGAGCTCATGAACGACCACGCTGTCAAGCACCTCCGGCGGAGCCTGCACAAGCAGACAGTTAAAGCTGAGCGTGCCGGAGGGCGAGCAGCTTCCCCAGCGGGTTTTCTGGCTCCGGATCGTGATGCGGCCGCAGGTCACGCCGAGCAGCGCGGCAAAATGCGCCGTCCGCGCCGGAAACCGCTGCTTTGCCTCCTGTATCATCTCTGCCATTTCCTCCGGCGTATACGGCTTCAGGCCGCCGAGCTCCCGCGCTCGCGCCTGCTGTCTCTCAACATGTCTGGCGATCACCGCGGCCTTCTGCCGCAGAAAGCGGACGATCTCGCGCTCCGGCAGACGCATCGGCGAACGCACCAGCAGGCTGCCGTCCGGACAGACCTCCGCCGCAAGCGTTTTCCGCCTGCTGCGGATCACCGTGATCTCCGCCGGGATTTCCTCAATTCTCATGTGCCGTCGCTCCTTTCCCTGTTCAGGCAGCACCGCACAGAGCCGGCGGTGCAGTATGCTTCCGGTCAAACAGGTCTGACCCGTCAGATTTTTCTTCAGTTTGTATGAAAATGATGCCGCCGGGCTGACATCCGGCAGGGAGTTATCGTGCAGGATGGCGGAAAAGCTGCATGCAGATGCGCAGCCAAGCCGTCAGGCGGGTTTTGTGCCGCACTGCCTTCAGTATATCACGGGGTGCGCATGCTGTCAAGCCGGGCCGATGACGCAGATGCAGAACTCTGTACAAGATTTCGCGCAAAAAGCCGTCCGGAATCTACAAAATCGCACTTGCATGTTTTGGGGGAATGTGGTATAATAAATAGGATCGCGTCCGATTGTGCAATATCGGCGCAGAGACACATGACTGCACCCGTTCTTCCGGGCGTGCAGAGAACAAAAGCAGGAGTGTTCATCGCAATGGTTTTTTCCAGCTTGATTTTTTTATATCTTTTTCTGCCGGCCTGTCTGCTCTGCTACGGGCTGTCTCCGAATCTGAAAATCAAAAATTTCACACTGACAGTGTTCTCCCTTGTATTTTATGCATGGGGTGAGCCTGTCTATATTTTGCTGCTTCTGGCCAGTGTGTTTGCGAATTATCTGTTCGGCCTCGGCATCGGCGCCTGCCAGAAAAAGGAAAAGGACGGCGCTGCCAAGGCGGTCATGACGCTGAGCCTGATCTTCAACATCGGTCTGCTGGGCGTGTTCAAGTACAGCGCCTTTATTGCCGAGAATCTCAATCTCATCCCCGGCGTGAGCCTGCCCGTTCCGAAGCTGACCCTGCCGATCGGCATCAGCTTCTATACGTTCCAGATTCTCTCGTATATCATTGACCTCTACTGGGAAAAGATCGACGTCCAGCGCAATCCGTTCCACCTGTTGATGTATATTTCGATGTTCCCGCAGCTCATCGCAGGCCCGATCGTCCGCTATTCCACGATTGCCGATGAGATCAAGGACCGCAAAGTCACGCTGACAGACATCAGTGAGGGCCTGACCCGCCTGATGATCGGTCTGGCCAAAAAGGTCATCCTCGCGAACAACCTCTCTACGATCGTTTCGGAATTCTTCGGGAAATCCGTTGCGAATCTCTCGGTTGCCGGAACATGGTATGCCGTCATCGTCTACGCAATGCAGATCTACTTCGACTTCTCCGGCTACTCCGACATGGCGATCGGCATGGGACGCATGTTCGGCTTCCATTTCGACGAAAACTTCCGGCATCCGTTCCTCTGCAAGGATATCTCGGAATTCTGGCAGCGCTGGCACATCTCGCTGGGTACCTTCTTCCGCGATTATCTGCTCTATGTGCCGATCTTCGGCAAGCGCAGAAAGTACGGCGGACTGTTTCTCGTCTGGTTCTGCACCGGCCTCTGGCACGGCGCAAGCTGGAATTTCATCATCTGGGGTCTGTATTTCGGCCTGTTTATCCTGATTGAGCAGCTCATCGGCAAAAAGCGCATCAAGAAGATTCCGCTGGTGATCCGCCATATTTACAGCAAAATCATCATTATCATCGGCTTCGGCATCTTCTATTTCGAGGATTTCGGCAAGCTCGGCACATTCTTCAAAAACCTTGTCGGCCTCAACGGCAATGCGCTCTTTGACAATGTTACGAAATATTCCGTGCAGAACAACATGTTCCTGCTGATTGCGGCGCTGCTCTGCTGCTTCCCGCTCTATGACGGACTTCAGAAGCTCCGCAGCACCAAGCCCGGCGCCGTGTATATCGTCGATACCTTCCAGATCGCCGCGAATGCCGTGATGCTCGGCCTCAGCAGCATTCTGCTCGTTGATGCGACGAATAACCCGTTCCTGTACTTCCGCTTCTGAATGCGGTACAGGATACAGGCAGACCAAAAGGACTTTTTCTATGAAACGCAGAATCAGCCTTTTTCTATGCATGCTCTCTGTCTGCTGCATGCTCAGCGGCTGCGGCAGCAAGAGCGCCGGCAGCAGCGCTGCGGCGGATTCCGAAGAAGAAATTGAATCCCTGCATCCGGAATTTGCGGCCTACGGGCTGCGTCCGGAGCATCCGCGCACGCTGACGCAATCGGATGTGACCGACGGGGTGCCTGCGGATGCAGTGTATAAGCACACCTATATCAATGAAGGCTTCAGTCAGATCGAATACCGGAATGTGCATGATGACCCGCTGACGAAATACGAGCTGAATTCAGACGGTGAACCGAAAGATATCACCTGCTGCGAATACGAATACAACGACAAGGGGCAGAAGGTCTGGAAATACGAGCTCGCAGACTGGGGCGCTCTGGGATTCAAAGAGGAAGAATGTTTCTATGAATACAGCTGCGAACTCACCGATGAGCCGACAATCATTGCGCATTACAATGACGGCCTGCTGTCATTCATTCTGCTCTTTTTCTACGATGATTTCGGAAACATGGTCGGCTCCTATACCGAGCATTACGACAAGACCGCTGCCGAAGAAGGAAAGCGGGAGATCGTACTGAAAAGCAATGACTGCTACAGCGACTGCGAGTATGACGCGGACGGGAATCTGCTCTCCTACTGCGAGCGAAACAAGGACGGCATTCTGCGCTCGACGACATCCTGTACCTACGATGCGGCAGGAAACTGCGTCCGCACGGAAAAGGTCAATGAGGGCTGGGAGGATTCGGATTACCGCTGCTACAAGGAAGTTCATGTCATGGCGTTTGATGACGCCGGACACACGGTTTATGACGAAGAGACCGACTGGGAAACGCCCGAAAAGATCCGCGGCGTCTACAAATATGAACGCGAATACGATTCCGAGGGGCGGCTGACCCGTGTGATACACACATACGATAACGGTGAAACTGAAATATCGGAATACACTTACGAACCGCTCTGAGCGGTTCGTACCGGCAGATATGAAAGGAGCATATGCAATGCCGCAGAAGGAAATGCCGAGAAAAGAACGGCCGCAGAAAGAAAGGCCGAAGCAGTCCGGCAGCAGTGATGACAGCGAGCTGATCGAGCGCCGCAAGGCAATCAGTCAGGCACGCGCAATCCGGAGAGGCGCCGCGGCTATGGACGGAAGTGCCAAGGCGAAAGCAGCCAAAAGCGCCGATTCAATCATGAAAAAAGCCAAGCCCGCTCCGCCCAGAAAACCCGCCCATAAGCAGGCCGCCCCGAAGGCGGTCACGGAGGGAACCGGAAAATACGGCTGGCTCGGCGAAAAGGAAGCGAAAAAGCGTCCCCGCAGAAATACCGAGCAGGAGCTTGACCGCATCCTTGCGGATACCGCACCGCATGCAGGCCGTGAGCGCGGAAGCGCCGGAAAGCCCGCAAGACCTGTCTCGGAGCGCCCCGTTCACAGCGGAGACGCGCCGCGCAGATATACCCAGCGGCACCGGCAGATGACCGAGGCCGAGGCAAAGGATCAGTATCAGCGCACGGCGCGCGATGCCAGACCCGCGCTCAAAAAAATGACCCGCAAAACGGATAAGGCATGGAAAAAGGAAGCCGCAGAGGTTCAGGCAAAGCGCAAGTGCGAACGCGCAGCATTCAAAATCGCCCGCATCAATGTTCTTGTGTGCCTGACGATGCTGTTCGGCATCGCTCTGGGCATGCTTCTGCTGGAGCGCCCGACCGTTTCAATGGA
Source organism: Oscillospiraceae bacterium (assembly GCA_017541275.1). Lineage (GTDB taxonomy): Bacteria > Bacillota > Clostridia > Oscillospirales > Ruminococcaceae > Firm-04. The sequence continues at coordinate 5,502 of JAFXZM010000023.1, forward strand.
GGAAAACCGCACACTCGCCAAAATGCCGTCGTTCTCCGTAGACAGCTATCTCAGCGGCGAATATACAAACGGCGTTGCGGAGTATTACAATGATACGGTTCCGTTCCGCTCAACATTCAAGGACATTACGCAGAGATTCCGCAAGCACTTCGGCATGAGCAACGGCCCGGTCATCATCGGCGGTATGCCCGCAATCATGAAAGAACCGGAAAAGACTGCCGAGCAGAGTGAAACCGAGCCTGTCACAACGACAACGGCACCGTCCGATGACCCGGAGATTGAGGTCACAACGACCAAAGCGTCCGCGACAACGCCCGCAGAGCCGCAGGATGATGCGGATGATGAGCCGGCACAGGGCGCAGAAATGGGCAACAACGGCATTCTGATTGCCGATAAGCGCGGCATTATGATGTTCGGCGGCTGGGAGTCAATGGGGCAGGGCTATGCCGATGCACTGAACCGTTTTCAGGCTGCACTGCCCGATGTGAAGATGTACAACATGGTCGTTCCGACCGTGTGCTCCTTCTATACACCGGATGAATTCAAGGATAAGATCGCAAGCGAAAAGGCCAATATCGACTATATCAACAATCATCTTGAGGGCGTGATCCCGGTCGATTGCTACTCTGCGCTGGAGCTGCACAAGGATGAGGAAATCTACCGGCGCACCGATCACCACTGGGGCGCATTGGGCGCATTCTATGCCGCCGAGAAATTCTCCTCTGTCGCAAGAGTGCCGTTTGCCCGCATTGAGGAATATGAGCGCCATACCAAGGAAGGCTATGTCGGCACGCTCTACAGCTATTCCAACAGCATCATCATCAAGGAAAACCCGGAGGTTTTCGACTGGTATGTCCCCAAGACGGAATTCAAGACGACCTACTACACCCGGAATCTGACCAACCCCTTTGTGGGCGGTTATTTCATCAACATCGACAATTCGGCGCCGATCGGCTGGTACTGCATTTATATGGGCGGCGACGATCACATCGTCCATGTTGAGACAGAGGTCAATAACGGCCGCAAGCTCGCTGTCATCAAGGACAGCTACGGCAATGCGCTGATCCCGTGGCTCACCTCCTCATTTGAGGATATCTATGTGCTCGATATGCGGTATTTCAAGATCAATGCGATTGATTATCTGAGACAGGAGGGCGTCACCGATGTGCTGTTCTGCATGAACAGCTTCAGCGCAAACAACGGCGATAACTGGGCACACATTGATGATATGCGCACACAGTAAAAGGAGGAATCTTATATGACCAAGCAGGAAGCAATGAAAGCACTGACCCCGATTTTCCGTGAGCTGTTCGATGACGACAGCATCGTGCTGAGCGACAGCATGACCGCTGCCGATGTGGACGGCTGGGACAGCGTTGAGCATTTCAATCTGATCTCCGAAATCGAGAGCAGATTCAAAATGCGCTTCAAAATGAAGGAGGTCTCCGGCATGAAGAATGTCGGTGAGCTCGCTGAGCTGGTCGCAGCACGCGGCAAGCTGTAAGAGATAATGAAACTGAAATGGGTGAGAGAAAGCGTTTGTATTCTCTCACCCATTTTTCATTCTATTATTCTTCTGTTCTTCGTATCTGCACCGCTCTGCTCTATGCGGAACTGCTTTTCCCGACAGGCCCGAAGCCGCCGAAGAATCCTCTTTATTCGTACCGGAGTGCGTCGATCGGGTTGAGGTTTGCCGCCTTGACGGACGGAATCAGACCGAACACAATGCCGACGATCGTTGAGAAGATAACGGAAATGACGATCGCGGAGGTCGATACAGAAACGGGAACCTGTGCGATATTCGCAATGACCTTTGAAAGACCGATGCCGGAGAGCACGCCGATGATGCCGCCGATGCTGGTCAGAACAGCGGCTTCGGTCAGGAACTGTGCCAGAATTCTGCGTTTTCTCGCGCCGAGCGCCTTTTTCAGTCCGATTTCTCTGGTTCGCTCCGTGACGGACACGAGCATGATATTCATGACGCCGATGCCGCCGACGAGCAGGGAAATGCTTGCAATCCAGATCAGCATGCTGTTTGTCGATTTGGAGAGATCCTGCAAAGCCTTTGCCTGTTCGAGCAGGCTCTCGCTCTTGTACTCCATGGGCAGGCTTTCGCTGTCGCCGACCTGCGCCTCTGCGCCGATATTCTGCTGATTCCGGACATTCTCATTGAGGATATCCGCAGTTTTCTTGCCGGCCTGTGTCATGCTGTCGGTATCGGCAGCGCGGACGATGCAGTTCTGCGGCTCGTCATACCGGAAGCAGATACCCCAGTCATTTGTCGGAATGAAGATCATGCCGCCGGTGCTCTGGTTGTAGGTATAGTAATCGTCCACGTTATTGATTGTCGGCTCAAAGCCGCTGCGCGGAACAGCCACGCCGATGATGCGGAACGGCTCGCCGCTGATATCAAGAATCTTGCCGACCGGGCTTTCGCCGGGGAATGTGCCGCGTGCGACAATGCTGTCTACTATTGCGACCTTCGAGAAATCGGTGTACATCTGTTCGGTGAAGCCGATGCCCTCAGCAATATCCATGCCCTTTGTCTCGAAAAAATCCTCGTCGATGCCATAAACCGTTACGGATTCGATGCGCTGATCCATATAAAACAGACCGTCTGTATTGCTGCGCGTGCGGTACAGCGTGCAGCGATCGACCTCCTTCAGATCAAGAATGCGCTGCTTGTCGGAAGCGGGAACGACGCGGACATTGTCCGGGGGCGGCGTCCATGAAAAATCGACCGGCCACTCACCCTGAGAGAGCTGCACGGTAACGGCATTGTTGCCAGAGCCGATCAGATTGTTTTTGATTTCCTCCCGCGTACCTTCGATGGTCGAAACAATCGCGATGATTGCCGCGATGCCGATGATAATGCCGAGCATCGTCAGGAAGGAACGGATTTTGTGCGAGAATATGCCCTGAAAGGACAGTCTGATATTTTCAAACATATTGTAATGCGCCCTCCCTTAATAGTAATTCTTCGGCATCAGGATTTCGGTTGTTTCGTTTGTTTTGGCACCCTCCCGGACATTCTTTCCGAACGGGAAGCAGATTTTGTCCTTCATATCAAGGCCGCCGGTGATCTCCAGCATAGTGCCCCACATGATTTTTCCGGCGCGGACATACTGCTTGACAAGCCGGCCGTCGCCGCCCTGCTTGAGAACATAGTAATCGCCGCCCTCCTGCCGGACATAATGAATCGGAAGATAGACACTGTTGCTCGTGCTCTCGCCGCCGGGAGAGGAGCCGTCTGCCGAAACGGTCACCCACTCATTGATGGAGAAATCCTCCCCGTCGGACAGTGCCGCATGAACGCGGTAGGTTGAGGAATTCGGGTTGCCGCCCCATGCGCCGCCGTAGGAAACGGGAATGTCGTCAACGGAGGTGACCTCCGCAGTACAACTGCTGCCGCTCTCGTAGCTCATTACATTGAGCTCCGTGCCGATCGTATAGCTGTCCAGATTCATCTCGGTGACATTGAATGCGACCTCCTTGCTGCCCTTGCCCTCAATGACTGCAAATGCACCGTCATCGGCATCCGGCTCGGCGTAGGGGTCATATTCCTTCTCTTTTTCGTCCTCCTCATCATCCGCATCATCGCCTGCGGCAGTGCCGATCTTCTTGACCACGCCGTCAATCTCCGCGATGACCCTGCCGTCGATTTTCTGCTTTCTGGCTGTTTCAACCGCGAGCTGCGCCGAACGAAGATCAAGATTCAGCCCCTTGATCTCATTCTGCTTTTCGGTAATCTTCTGTGCGAGCTCCTTGCGGGTGTACATGTAATCATAGGATTCCTCGCTGCTGCCGTAATCCGCGCCGCCGTAAAAGTCGGTGCCGCCGAAATCATTGCCGCCGAAATCCATTTCGTCGCCGGGGCCGTTTCCGGTAATTTCATGATCGGAGAACCATTCGTCCTGTCCGGTCTGCGCCTGCGGAACCGTAAAGGAGAGCTGTCCGTGCATTTTTCCGGCCGGGTCGATGCTGACGGTTCCGGTTTCGCTGTCGATCAGCAGGCCGTCCGTCACATGCCAGTCCTCGGCGGATGCCGGATCATAGCTCGCGCCGGAAACGATCCATTTATACAGAAATACGGAATTTTCGTCATAGACATGCAGCTCTGCAAAGCGGCCGCTGCCTGCGAGTGCCATGGCAAACTGTTTGCGGACAAGCGTGTCCGGATTGCAGTTGATGATATACGGATCATACGGGGCACCGCTGCCCGATACCGCATGGAATCCGCCGGTGACCTCGTCAACGGTTCTGACGGGCTCGTCAGGAATCTCCGGATCATCGTGGAAACCGGGGTCATCCGGAAAGTCCGGATTGTCCGGATAATCGGGATAATCCGGTTCACTGGGCTGATCCTCAGAGGGTCTGGCACGGCGGAGCGCTTCGAGCTCCCGGTTTGCACGCTTGATATCCTGCTCGGTGAGCGTGACCTGATTTTCCTTCTGTGCAAGCTGAAGCTCCACGACGGTCATATCGTATTCGAGGATCACATCGCCCTTTTTGACGGTCTGTCCCTTTTTGACGCAGACCTCCTTCACCAGCTTATCCGTATCGAGCGTCACGCGCTGGACATTGGCCGAATTGATCTGGCCTTCGTTCGGCATATAGTCATAGTTGAACCACTCTGCGGGCTGTGCCAGCAGGCTGAGCGGTACAACATCGACCACGGTGTTTTCAATGCGGCTTTTCTTATAGCGTGCGATGCCGTATACGCTGCCGCCGCCGACCGCCGCGATGCACAGCACAGCGACCGCAGCTTTTTTTGCTTTATTCATTCTGCCGCCTCCGTTTCTGTCTGTTCTGCTGCGGCAGGAGCAGCCTTTGCTTCCGGTGTCTGCTCCTGCTCCGGATGTGCGCGGAACGAGCCGTCATGAATCTGACCGTCGCGGATATACATGATCCGCTTCGCGCATCTGGCAATATCGGGCTCATGCGTAATCATCACGATCGTCACGCCCTCGCTGTTCAGCTCGCCGAACAGCTCCATGACCTGCTCGCCGGATTTGGTATCCAGCGCACCGGTCGGTTCGTCTGCAAGCAGGAGCTTGGGCTGATTGACAATCGCACGGGCAATCGCGACGCGCTGCTTCTGTCCGCCGGAGAGCTGGGTCGGCTTAAAAAGCATTCTGTCCTCCAGCCCGACGCGCTTCAGTGCGGCCTCTGCAAGCTGACGGCGCTTTTTCTTGCCGACTCCGGCATAGAGTAGCGGCAGCTCGACATTTTCGAGCGCAGACTGCCGCGGCAGCAGATTAAAATTCTGGAACACAAATCCGATTTTCCGGTTTCGGATCTCTGAGAGCTGCCGGTCATTGCAGAGCATGATATCAGCCGTGTCGAAGATGAAATCGCCCTTGGTCTGCTTATCGAGGCAGCCGATGATATTCATGAGCGTGGACTTCCCGGAGCCGGACGGCCCCATGATCGCGACATATTCGCCCTCATCGACCTGCATGGAAATATCCTTCAGCACCGGAACGGCGTCCTTGCCCTGCATATAGTCCTTATAGATTGATTTCAGTTCAAAGACCATCGCGCACACCTCAGCTTTCCGGTTCTTCTTCGGGCATTTCATCCCCGCCGTTCTCTCCGTCATCGTCTTTTGGCGCTTCATCCGGCTCATCATCGGTTTCTTCATCATCCGTCAGCTCATCGCCGTCGATCATATTGCCCTCCGGATCGAAGGTGTAGGTGTTGCCGTCCTCATCCGTAAAGAGCATGTTGCCGTTATTGTCATAGACAATGTTATCATCGACGAAGGCACCGCCGTTCATGCCGTAATCGCCCTCCATGCCGCCGAAGTCGTTATCGCTGATATTATCCGGAATGTCCTTATCGGAGCTGTTTGTCGTTGTGCCCATGCCCTCCGCGATATAATCAGCCGGGAAGGCAATGTAGTCATCATTGCTCAGTCCGGAGAGAATCTCGCAGTCGCCTGCGGCTTCGTCGGTCTTGCCGACCTTGACCCTGCGCTTTTCAATCGCGCCCTTGGAATTCTTCGCCCAGACATAGCAGTCATCGCCGTCCCAGAGGACAAAGCCGGTATAGAGCCAGATGCCCTCCTTGTTTTCGATCTCGCCGGCGTTTTCCTCCGGCTCGATCAGGATATGCTGGCCGAGCATGAAGCCGTCGAGCGATTCCGGCTCGACATAAAATGCGTATTTGGAGGATGTAGTCTGTTCGTCCGACATGCCGCCGTAATAATACGAGCCGTCGTTGTTATTTTGCTGCGGGGAGGTATCAATCTCAGAGATCGTGCCGTGCCATGTGGTATCGTCCACGCGGCTTTTGAGCAGCACCGGTGCGCCTTGATAAATGCGGTCTGCATTCTGCTCGTTGAAGGTTCCCTTGACGCGGAAATCGCCGTCCGCCGTGATCGTCAGCAGCACATCGGCACTCTCGCCGCCGCCGTACATGCCGTACATATCGCCGCCGGAGCCGCTGCCGGAGCCGGGCTCGTGCAGCGATTTGACCGTGCCGCTGATCGGGGCGGCAACATAGGCATTTTTCAGGGATTTTTCGAGCTTTTGCAGATCAAGATTCTTTGTTTTGATGTCATATTCGCTTTGCGCATTCTGGCTTTGCAGATTCAGGATATTTGCGGTATAGGTGATCTGTGCATCGCCGGTCGCGGTGCGTTTTTCCTGCTCCAGTTTCGCGATCTCAGCATTATTTGTCTGAATGGAATTCTCAAGCCGTTCGATTTCGAGCTTTTTGTTTTCGATATTCAGTTCGATAGTTTCAATATTGTAAGTGAGGAGCTTGTCGCCTTTTTTGACGCTGTCTCCCTCGCTGACAAGCAGCTCATCGACCGTCTGCGACTGATCGTATTTGACGTCAACGGATTTCTGTGCGACAATGACGCCGGCAAAATCCGTCGTAAAGAGGCCGGAGCTGCTGACGGTATTGATGTACCCGACCTTCTGCACATAGACCTTTTCCGAACGGGTCGGGCCGCCGCCCATGAAATGCTGCCAGACCTTCCAGCCGCCGAAGCCGACTGCACAGGCTCCGGCCACGCCGATAACAGCGGAAATGAGTTTCTTGTTTGCCATTTCTGTTTCCCTCCGTGTGATTCGATTCCGATTACAGCAGCGCTGCTGACGCGCAGCGTCATGTTCATTATAATGCCGCGCCGGAAAAGTGTCAATGCGCGGGGTTGAATTTTAATAAATTCTTCAGTTTGCCGCAAGAAAGGTGTCGCTTTTTATCATAATTCTTCATGCACAGGACTGTAGACACGCACAAAAGCATTGCTGCGCGCATCAGACGGATTGTGAAAACCTACAAAACCTAGAGGAATTCAAAATAATGCTTGACAAACCGCAGAACTTGTGCTATAATAGCCACAACAAAGCAAATCCTACAAATCCAATAGACTTAAAGGAGAATGAGAAATGAGCATCTTTTTCCCGAAGATGAACCGGCAGAATTACCGCTTCGGACGAATGCGGCGCCTGCAGGCCGGATATTGTCGATGCCGGCACTGAACAGGAATCCGCAGCCGACTGTATGCTGCAAAAATAATATTTAATATTTAGAGAAATGAGGTTCATCACCATGAGTAATTATAAATTTGAAACGCTTCAGCTTCACGTCGGGCAGGAGCAGCCCGATCCCGCCTCGGACGCAAGAGCCGTCCCGATTTACGCAACGACCTCTTATGTGTTCCGCGATTCCGCACATGCGGAAGCACGCTTCGGCCTCGCCGATGCCGGCAATATCTACGGCAGACTGACAAACTCGACGCAGGATGTTCTGGAAAAGCGCATCGCAGCGCTGGAGGGCGGCGTCGCTGCACTGGCACTCGCCTCCGGTGCCGCCGCGATCACTTACACGATCGAAGCGCTGGCACAGTCCGGTGACCATATTGTCGCACAGAAAACGATTTACGGCGGCAGCTATAATCTGCTTGCGCATACGCTCCCGCTGCTCGGCATTCAGACGACCTTTGTCGATGCACACAATCTCGCGGAGATCGAAGCAGCCATTCAGCCGAACACCAAGGCAATCTATCTTGAAACGCTCGGCAACCCGAATTCCGATATCCCTGATATTGACGCAGTTGCGGAGATTGCACACCGCCACGGCCTGCCGCTCGTCATCGACAACACCTTCGGCACCCCGTTCCTGATCCGTCCGATCGAGCACGGTGCGGACATCGTTGTGCATTCCGCGACCAAGTTCATCGGCGGCCACGGCACGACCCTCGGCGGCATCATTGTCGATTCCGGCAAGTTTGACTGGAAGGCAAGCGGCAAATATGCACCGATTGCCGATGCGAACCCCAGCTATCACGGCATTTCCTTTGCAGATGCCGTCGGCCCCGCCGCATTTGTGACCTACATCCGCGCAATTCTCCTGCGTGATCAGGGCGCGGCAATTTCTCCGTTCGCGGCATTCCTGCTGCTTCAGGGCACCGAAACGCTCTCGCTGCGTCTGGAGCGCCATGCCGAAAATACGAAAAAGGTCGTTGAATTCCTGAAAAATCACCCGAAGGTCGCAAAGGTCAATCACCCTTCCCTCCCCGATCATCCCGATCACGCACTGTATCAGAAATATTTTCCGAACGGCGGCGGCAGCATCTTTACCTTTGAGATCAAGGGCGGCCGGAAGGAGGCACATGCCTTCATCGACCATCTGGAAATCTTCTCGCTGCTCGCGAATGTCGCCGATGTGAAGTCACTTGTCATTCATCCGGCAACGACCACGCATTCCCAGCTCACGGAAGAAGAACTGCTGAGCTCCGGCATCACGCAGGCAACAATCCGTCTGTCGATCGGTACCGAGCATATCGACGATATTCTCGCCGATCTCGAAAAAGGCTTTGCAGCGGTATAAGCTGCACCCGCATGCTTCACGGAAACCTCCGGGATTTGTATTTGAGAATCGCAAAATAGAAAGAACACCGGTGTTTTGCCCGACACCGGTGTTCTTCTGCGTTGCAGCAGCTTTTTCTTTTCAGCTCCGCCTCAAACTTCGCAAAACGGACACCGTAATGCGATAAAAGAGAATGCTGATGCCGTAATCGCTTGACTGTCTGTCCGTTTTGTGTTATACTGTTGATACGCAAAGGACGGTACAGCACGCATTATCCGAGGCTGAGCCGCAGTGCAGCTTATCAATCTCAACACAGGAGGCAGATCATTTATGCCGGCAATTCTATTAGCGGGCGGCGCGGGCTACATCGGTTCGCATACCGCAGCAGAACTTCTGAATGCAGGCTATGAAGTCATAGTCGCAGACAATTACTCCAACAGCTCCCCGGAAGCAATCAGGCGCGTGGAGCAGATCACCGGAAAAACCGTAAAACTCTATGAAGCAGATGTGAAGGACACGGCAAAGCTGACGGAAATCTTCAGCGAAAACAAAATCGACGCGGTTATTCATTTTGCCGGACTGAAAGCAGTCGGCGAATCGGTGCAGAAGCCGCTGATGTATTACAGAAACAACATAGACACGACGCTTTCGCTGCTGGAAGTCATGGAGCAGTTCGGCGTGAAAAATGTGATTTTCTCCTCAAGCGCGACCGTCTACGGCGAGGAAAACCCGATTCCGTATGACGAAACAATGAAGCGCGGAACCTGCTCCAATCCCTACGGCTGGACAAAGGCGATGATGGAGCAGATTTTTGAGGATGCCGCAAAGGCAGACCCGGAGCTTTCTGTCGTGCTGCTGCGGTATTTCAATCCGATCGGCGCACATGCATCGGGCATGATCGGCGAGGATCCCTGCGGCATTCCGAATAATCTGATGCCGTATATCACACAGGTCGCGGTCGGCAAGCGCGATCATCTGACGATTTTCGGCAATGACTATCCGACGCCGGACGGCACCTGCCGCAGAGATTATATCCATGTGACCGACCTTGCGGCCGGGCATGTGAAGGCGACGGATTATGTACTGGGGCACAAGGGCGTCGAAATCTTCAATCTCGGCACAGGCACGCCGTACAGCGTCACGGAGATCGTGGAAGCATTCGAGCGCGTCAACGGCGTTGCGGTAAAGCATGAATTCGGGCCGCGCCGCTTCGGCGATCTGCCGGAATTTTATGCAAATGCCGACAAAGCGGCGAAAATTCTCGGCTGGAAAACCGAGCATACCCTTGACGATATGTGCCGTGATTCATGGAACTGGCAGAAGCAGAATCCGAACGGATACAGAGATGCACAATCTGGCGAATGAAAATCAAAAAACTCATCATCGCTTCAGCGGTGATGAGTTTTTTGATGCGTTTCTGTGATGTGCTTCTCATGTTGTTTTTTTCTGCGCTTTGTGGTATAATAACTCAAAAAGCATGCAGGGCAGAATCCCGACCGCATAGGAAAGCAGGTCGATCACGGAAAAGCCCGTGCCGATGATGATGCGGAGCAGACGGTTTGTAATGTGCATTTTATCTGCGAAGCCCCAGAGCTGCAAAAACTCCACACAGAATGCGAACAGCAGAATCGCAGCCGGCAGCAGCACACCGTATGCGGGTCTGCGCGGGAATACCGCCCGCCAGAGCGCATAGAGCAGAATGACAACCAGCACATCGCCGAGATAAATCCGCACCCAGCCGTGCGCATACATGCCGATCAGTATTTCGATGCCGAGCAGCAGCAGTGCGCCTGCTGCCGCGCTCAGCCGTACCGCCCGCACACTCATGACTGCATCAGCGACCGCAGCCGCAGTGTGCTGAGATTCCAGCCGTTTTCCGGAGAATCCTCGCAAAGTCCGATGCGGTATGCAGCGGCGCCCTCGAAGACCTCCAGCTTGCCGCAGCGCTCCAGCAGACCGCGGTGCTCCGCCATGACAACATAGGCATCGTCAGACAGCCCGCAGAGCATTTCTATATCCGGATCGGCGAGCGTTCCGGCGGCATAGCGCTGCAAATTGCTCTGTGCAATCAGTGCGTCGGGGCGCGAGAAGCAGAGCAGCCCGAACATCAGAACAAATGCAGCAGTAAGCACCTTGGCTGTCGGGAGCTTTTCGGTGAACTGCCGGATAAACAGCACCAGAAACACGACCGTCAGCAGCAGCATGAACCATGCTGTATAAACGCGCAGGCGGGTCAGCCCGTAAGCGTCGATGTACAGCACCATCTTTGCAAAGGCTGTCGCAATAATGAACAGCGTCATGCAGCAGAGCACAACGGCATAGCCGGTCAGCAGCCGGACACGCCGTCCGTTGCGCTGCCGCTCCTTCGCGCAGCCCGTCAGAATCAGAATGACGATCAGATTGATGACTGCGATCGCGCAGAGCTCAAAGAAGCCACGCCGCGCATATTCGGAATAGTTCAGCCCCTTCGGGAGCTTCCCAACGAATGCCGAGAGAAAATAGCCGGTCTGCGAGATTACATAGCTCAGGTACAGCAGGCAGATCGGTGTCACTGCGGCATACAGTCCGGCATTCGGTATCACCCGCAGCGCCGCCAGCCGTGCCGCATGTGCTTCGTCATCCGGGAGCAGCTCCGCATCTGCACGCATTGCGCCGCCGATCAGGCCGCCGAACAGCCAGAAGCCGACAAGAATTCCGCACATAAGCTGAAGCATCAGCACGCGGACATCGTCCGTTATCAGCGAAAGCATACCTTGCAGCATCCGTTCAATGCCGGAATCGGCGCGTGCAAGCAGTGCCGCGACTGCTGCGGTCAGCGGCACCGTCACCAGCAGCCCGATGATTGCAGAGCGCAGTGCGGCACCCTTTCCCGATTTCCGGAAGCAGTCAGTTAAGGCCTGCGGTGCGGCGTCCATATGACGCAGCGGCGAACGCACGGCGGAATCACGCAGATCGGCGGCGAAAAATCGCGTGACAAAGCCAGTCTGCCCGCAGACAGCATGAATGCGCCAGATGCTCAGATATACGAGAAACAGGAAGCAGAGTCCGTGCAGCAGCGCATTTGCGGTCAGTGAGAATACAGAGGAAAATAAGCAGATCAGCACACCGAGCAGCGCATGTGCGCGGTTCGGCCTGCACCCGCAGCGGCGGACATAGACCTCGCCGAGCACGAACAGCAGCAGGAAAAATGCCGTTGCCTGAAAGCCGTCCGTGCGGCAGATGATGTACCGCATGAGAAAAACGCCCAGCGGCAGGCAGAGCCATGCAAAGAGGCTGTCATGCGGCTTCAGGGTATATTTCGGGAGCCGCAAAGGCTGCGGAATTGCCGGAATGACCGGAAGCGGCTGCGGAGAAACGGGGGGTTCCCCGGCCGGCGGCATGCCGAACGGATTGATGTTGTTTTCCATAGTGATCTTCCTTTCATGTTGTTTTTGGCGCAATTCATATTTGGGGGCCTTTGCCCCGTGCAGCGCCGTGTGCGGCAGTAATTCATTCCTCGCGGATATATTCCAGCACATCGCCGGGCTGACAGTCCAGCTCACGGCAGATTGCCTCCAGCGTTGAAAAGCGCACGGCCTTTGCTTTGTTGTTTTTGAGAATCGAGAGATTTGCAGGGGTGATGTCAATGCGTGCGGCAAGCTCTCCCGCAGAGATCTTCCGCTTCGCCATCATGACATCCAGATTGACAATGATCGGCATTGGGCATCGCTCCTTTATATCGTATAGTCATTTTCTTCGCGCAGCTCGACCGCCTGCTCAAGCAGGTTCTTCAGCACGCGCAGAATCAGTCCGGCAAATGCGGCGATCAGCGCGACAAACAGTGCCAGCCGCCGCCAGAAGGTCAGGACAGCCCACAGCGCCGCAACACCGAAGCAGCACCACGAAATCAACCGGAAGCAGGTGACATTTTCCTGCACGAACAGCTTTTTCTTTGAGATGTGCAGGAGAAGGCGGTGAAGCTGCAATGCGCCGAATATGCCGAACAGGTCTGAGGCATAGAGCACGATATTCAGCACCGTGTGAATCGGCTTCTGCTCCGATACCGCATCGTACCATTCCGTGATGACAGGGATGCAGAACAGCGCCGCGCCGGCAAGAAACAGTACGGCAATCGTCAGAATGCGGGTCAGAAGCAGAGATTTGTCAGAATTCCAGTTGCTTTTCATGTGCGGGACACGCTCCTTCGCAGTGATTTGTTGTCTTTATTATAGCACATTACATTCCGTTTGTCAATAGAAATTTATTGTTTTTCGATATATTTTTTCTGACTTTCGATTTTCACAGGAAAGGAGGCTCCGCCCGTGCAGACAAAACGCAAGCATCCGCTGAAAAAAAAGCATGCCGCAGTGCTGCTTGTCATGCTGCCGTTTGCGGCGTTCGGGCTGCTGCTTTCGGTGAAAACGCTCTATGCCCGCTATGCCGCGCCGCATCTGCCGCCATGCCTTCTGCGGACGCTCACCGGCTGGAAATGTCCGGGCTGCGGCATGACCCACAGCATCTATGCGCTGACACGCTTTGACCTCGCCGAAGCGCTGCGGGAAAATGCGGGAATCCCGTTCTTGCTGCTGCCGGCGGCGCTTTGGTATGCGGAATGCTGGCTGAAGCTGACAGGGCATCCGCATGTGCTGATTCCGCGCAAAGCGGGCTTGCTGTATGGCTGCCTCGGTGCGTTCTTTCTGTACTGTATTCTCCGAAATGTCATTTGACACGCCCGCCATGTGCAGAATGCTCAAATGCACACGAACTGATTTGTGCATTCATACAGAGTACAGCGGGAATACTTTTCTTATTCACATTTTTCTGGTATGATAAACTCAGCATCATATCCACAACTATCAGAAACGGAGGTGCCGGCATGGAGGAGCGGAAGCTCGAATGGGAATCCGAGGACGCGAAAAAGCAGCGTGCAGTCCGCGACGCAAACCGTGAAATGGATGCCAGAGCCGGCAGCTTTACCCGGAACTGGGAGGATGATCCGTCTGTTCATCATGCCGGACAGGCCGGAGCACAGCCTGCTCCGCAGCCGGAGCTTCCGGCGCAGCAGGAGTTTCCCGAGATTCCCAGATACGCCGGCGACCCCTCCCTGCGGGAGCGCCGCGCAGAACGGCATCGGGCACAGGAGCTCCGGCGCAGACAGCGTCCGCGGAGAAGAAAAAGCCGGAATCTCCGGCAGCAGATCGGCACCATGCGGCGTATCCGCGTGTACCTGTTCATTGCAGTGCTGCTGTTCATTATCGCGGGCGTGATCGCTGCACTGATGATGCAGCAGGACAGCTCCGCTCCGGCACAGATGTCTGCCGGACTGTTTTTCCGGAATCACATAAGCAGCACCCTGCAGAGCTGACGGCGCAAGGACGCTGCCGGCTCTGTGCGGTATTGCCTGCTGCTTTGGCAGGAAAAAACGCAGAAATCAGAAAAGACCTTTACTTTTTGCAAAAAATAGTGTATACTAAAGCTGAATACTCCGGTGCTCCCCGGAGGCGATTACCGATGAAAGGAGAACGCAGTCATGCCGGAAACCGAACAGAAGCGCCCGGTGCAGAACCGGCCGCAGCAGCCGCGGCAGACAGAGAAGCCGCAGCAATCGCAGAAAAAAAAGCCGGGAAAGAAAAAAAAGCCCTCGAGGCTCGCGCATATCCTGTCGATTGTCGGCATGTGTGCAGGACTGTTCGCGCTTGTGTCGCTGCTGACATTTGCTGCAATCGGACTGAAGCAGCGCAAGGAACAGCGCGGCATGGCAGAGGACGGCGACCTCGAAATCCTGGAGCCTGTCCGGAGCTTTGAGCATACGGCGGCCACAACAACGGCGGCCGTGCTGATTACAACCGAGACCGGGACCGGCGAAACAACCGATCTGACAACCGACAGCACAACCGGCGATACGACCGAGACCACGACGGTTTCAACGCGCTATATTCCGGATGAGGACGAGTATCCGTATTTCACGCGCAAATACACCTACCCGCATGAGGCCGAGCTGACCGAAACACTCTCCAGAAGAACCAGCGCGACAACCACAACTACAACGACAGCAGCGGCACATGACCCCGCATCGCTGCTCTATGTCAGCTACGGTGCGGCACTGAAGCAGTTTTTGCTGAATGCAGGCGAGGACGATACAGAGCCGATGTATGCACTGACGGACTTGAACGGCGACGGGATTCCGGAGCTGATTATTTCCGGCGGCACCGCCCAGAATGCGCGGTATGCGGTCTATGCCTTCTCGGAGAATCAGGCCGTCGAATTGCAGAGTGAATCCGGCGGCACCTTCGGACATCTCTATCTGCATCAGGATTCGGAGCAGGAGCCGCCTGTGCTGATTGAAATTTGCGAATCGGAGGGCAAGACTGATACCTATTACTATCAGTTTGACGGGACAGCGCTTACGCTGCTGCATTCCTTCAGCGATTACAACGGAAACTATTTTGCCGACGGCAGTCCCGTTTCGGCGGAGGAATATGCGGCGCTGATGAATCTCTCAGCACAGCAGAATGCCGGCCGTGAGACTGCACTGCCGGCCGATGCGGAGGCACTGACAGAAGTCGGCGGACACAGTCTGTGAGCGCCGGCAAAGCCGATGCGCCGAAGGGCAGCCTCAGACGGCGCATCTTTGACATCATCCAGATCGGCAATACCGAGGATTTCGTAAGCCGTGCATTTGACTGGTTTATCGTGATCGTCATTCTGCTGAATATTCTGGTCATGTTTCTTGCGACATTTGATGCACTGGAGCCGTTTTACGGGATTCTGCATATTATTGAGCTTGCTACGGTCGGCATTTTCTGTGTGGAGTATATTCTCCGCATATGGACTGCCGACCTGCTCTATCCGGAGCGGACAGCCCCAAGGGCGCGGCTCCGGTTTCTGCGCTCCTTTGACGGTGCGGTCGATCTTTTGACGATTCTGCCGTTCTTTTTCCTCGACGGCTTCATCGTTTTCCGGATGCTGCGGGTCGTGCGCATCTTTCATCTGTTCCGCCTGAATGCACAGTATGATTCCTTTCAGGTCATCACGCATGTCCTGTATGAAAAGCGCAATCAGATTCTTTCATCCGTGTTTATCATTGTCGTGCTGATGCTCGCCTCATCGCTCTGCATGTACGGCGCAGAGCATGATGCACAGCCGGATGCATTCCGGAATGCCTTTTCCGGCATCTGGTGGAGCATGTCCACGCTGCTGACCGTCGGCTACGGCGATATTTATCCGGTGACCGCTGTCGGCAAATTCATGGCGATCTGCATTGCCTTTCTGGGCGTCGGAGTCGTTGCAATCCCGACCGGTATCATCAGCGCAGGCTTCGTTGAGCAGTATACCCGATCGGGGCACGAGGCAGAAACCTTCCGCGATCTTTCGGAGGTCGGCGAGGTGCTGATTACCCCGGAGCACGAGCTCTGCGGCCTGCGGCTCGATGAGATCCGGCAGGATTACGGGCAGGAGGTGCTGCTGCTGCTGCGCGGCGACCTGACAGTTCTCCCGCGGCCGATGCTGCGGGCACAGGCGGAGGATATTCTGATCCTGCGCTCGAAGCGGCTGGTCAAGCGCGGCAAAAAGACGCGGCTCCGGTGAAGTTTTGAGCTTTGCGGCGCTGCGGTCACGACCGATGCATTCCGGTACGGGCTGCCGTTTCCGGCGCAGAAAAGCCGGAGAGATCAGAGATTAAGGAGGCAGATGTTTGAAATCATTTCTGAAGGAGCACCGCGGCCTGCTGATTGCGGCGGGTCTGTTCCTGCTGTTTCTGTGCGGCTGGATGCTGCTCTGGTCGCGCATCTCGCGGAGTGTCGGGGATGCAGAGCAGGAGGACGCTTTTTCGCAGTTCGTCTACAGCGGCGCTTATTACACGCTCTGCGATGCTGAAGCCGTGCGGGCATATGTTCCGGAGGCGGAAAGCATCGGCCGAAGCCTCTGCGGCACGCAGCTCGGTGATATCAGCATCCCGACACCGGCCGGTGCGGAGGTATGCCCGCTGTATGCCTGTAAAGCGCTGGAGGATGCGGGCAAGGAGCACGGTCTGCTGCTGCTGGAGCGCAGCGGCGGCATCAGCGCCTATGAGCTGACCGGCTTTCAGGTTCTGGATGCTGACCCGTCGATCTGGGCAGTCTGCGCTGCATACGGCATCGGAGCGGGCAAGGATTTTGAGTCCGTCACAGTCCGCGACACGGACGGCACCGAGCTCATGCAGATCACCGACAGGGATGCGCTGGATGTGTTTTTCCGCAAATTTGCAGCGCTCGGCGAGAATCTCAGCGATGACGAGGCTGCTGTGTTTTACCGCGATGCCTATATCGCGGAATACGGCGACGACGGCAGGATCACAGTCGAAAACGGAAAGGCATCCGCCGCCGATGATGAGACCTATAACAAGGCAATGGAGCTATGGAGCCGGGGCGTCAGTGTGGTGGATATCCGGCTGAACAACGGCCTTCAGCTTCGCGGCTGCCTTTATGCCCCGCAGACAGGTCTGTTCACGGTCTACGGCATCTATCATTTTACGGAGCCGTTTTTCTAAGCGTGCAGCTTTCCTCCGCGATGATCCGGAATGGGGAAAGTGGCCCTTTGGCGGAGTTTGAGTGAGTTTGCGGTGCAAACTCACAGCGAAGCGACCGAGAGCCCCATTATCAATGCAGCGCAGATACCGCTTTATGGACAGGCAGAGCCCCCGCAATTTTGCGGGGGCTCTTGGTTCAGTGCAGATTCTTATTTGCTGTATGCCGAGAATGCATTGTCTACGGTTTCCTTTTCGCAGGGCTTTGTGATGAGCGAGATTACCGGAACCAGCACGATCGAGCAGATCATCAGCAGTGCGCCGGCATTGATCGGCGAAGCGAGATTGAGCGGCAGTGATTTTGCCCAGTCAATCAAACCGGTGAAATGCTCCGGGAAGAACGAGAAGATGCACATATGGGCGCTTGTGGTGATGACGCCGAGTGCGAAGCTGATCCACACGGCCGGCTTGGAGACCCGCTTGCTGTACAGTCCCCAGAGGAACGGGCCGAGGAACGAACCGGAGAGCGCACCCCATGAATAGCTCATCAGTGTGGTGATTGCGGCGTTCTTGTTCAGTGCGATGATGACCGAAATCAGCAGGAAAAACAGAATCAGGATGCGCATTGTGATGAACTCTTTTTTCTCGTTCATCTTGCCCTTGGAGGCCGGACGGAGCAGGTCATGCGTGAGGGTTGTCGATGAGGTCAGAACCAGTGCGGAAAGGGTCGAGAGTGAGGCGCTGAGCACCAGCACGACAACCAGTCCGATCAGGAGCGCAGGCAGCGCGGTCTGAAGCATGTTCGGAACCATGGCGTCAAATTCGAGCTTGCCGTTCGGGAGCTTTTTGACAACATTTTCGCCGAGGCCTGTGCCGGTTTCCGTCGTGTTGAACAGTCTGGTGAAGCCGCCCAGCAGGTAGCAGCCGCCCGAAACGATCAGGCAGAATACAGTCGAGATAATCATGCCGCGCTTAATGTCCTTTTCATCGCGGATTGCATAGAATTTATGGGTCATCTGCGGCAGGCCCCATGTGCCGAGCGAGGTGAGAATGACAACGCCGAACAGGTTGATCGGGTCGGGGCCGAATACGCTGGCGAGCTCACCGTTCTGATTGACGGCGGGGTCATTGACGGATTTGAGCATTTCGACCGAATCGGAAAGGCCGCCGTTGTGATTCAGGATGCAGATGACGACGGCGGAAATGCCGATCAGCATAATCATGCCCTGAATGAAGTCGTTGACAGCCGTAGCGGAATAGCCGCCGAGCACAACATAAATCGCACTGAACACGGCCATTGCGATCATGACATATTCATATGCATGCTCGGATTTTAGATTGAATGCCATGGCGAACAGACGGGAAAGGCCGTTGTACACCGATGCCGTGTAGGGAATCATGAACAGGAAAACGATCAGCGCAGCAGCGGTCTTGAGCGAGGGGCTGCCGTAGCGCTTCATGAAGAAATCCGGCATGGTCTTTGCATCCAGATGCTTTGTCATGAGGCGGGTGCGCTTGCCGAGCACGGCCCATGCGAGCGTCGCGCCGATGAACGCATTGCCGACGCCGATCCATGCGGCCGAAATGCCGTAGCCCCAGCCGAACTGTCCCGCGTAGCCGATAAACACGACGGCGGAAAAATAAGCCGTGCCGAACGCAAATGCGGTCATCCACGGGCCGATTTTGTTGCCGCCGAAGACGAAATCGTTGACATTTTTTGTTTTTCTTGATGTGATGATGCCGATCGCGATCATGACGACGGCGTACACCACAACAACAATGAGGGTGATAAGCTGTGATGCTGACATAAAGCTGCCTCCGAATATAAATATAGTATCAGAGCGCGGGTTTGCTTTTACGGTTTGATGCTTTCAAACAGCACAGCTTTAACGCGCCAAAGCAATTATAGCACGTTTGGAACAAAATGTCAAGCGTGAATCCGCCGTTTTACAAAATTCACTGAATTTTGAGCAGAATCGCAAAGCAGTTGCGCGGAATGTACAACTCATTGTATTGCCATAAAACAAATCAGAAAAAACCGCCCGAATTCAACGGACAGTAAAGCAGGCCGTTCAGAGCAGTTGTATATTCCAAATTTGTGCAGGCTGTACAAGAAGTATGAACCGGTTTTTACACTTCCTACAAAGTTTCAAAAACCCCTTTACAAAAAATGAAAGTTGTATTATAATGTAATCAGTGAGAATCTGCGCTATATAGGCAGTAGAATCTCAAACAGAATTTACAGATAGTATAAAACGATTGCGGCGCAATGCGGCGCATGAGGGACTGTACTATATGTAATACGTGAATATAAACGGAGTTCGTACTGGCTCCGGTTATATATAAAAAAAACGGGAGGGTTTTTTTATGCACAAGAGATCAAAGAAGATCATTGCGGGTCTGTGCTCGCTCGCAATGGCGCTTCCGACCGTGGCGAATCTGGTGCCGACTATGAACGCATCCGCAGGCCAGGTGTTGGGAGAGACAAATTTCGAGTTCAAGGCGCTGCCGTGGCACACCTGTGAGTCGAGCCCTGCAAAGCAGGATTTCAGACTTGAGGACGGCACATTCCATGTCAAGGTTATCGAGTCCGAGGGCCCCGGCGACGGCAAAGGCTCTGAGAAGTGGGACCTCCAGTTCCGCCACAGAGGTCTGAACTTCAAGGCAAACCACAAATACACCGTCAGCTTCAAGGCAAAGGCAAAGAGAGCCGGCATGCAGCTCTGCTCCAAGATCGGTGATACCGGTGAGCCCTACGGCGAGTATTTTGAGCTCGACGGCAACAAGGGCAACATGCACATGGGCCCGGATATGGGCGGTGAGTGGGGCAGCGCAGCCATTCTGTCCACTGACTGGCAGACATTCTCCGGCACATTCACCCCGACCAAGGATCTGGAGTCCGTGGAGTGGACATTCCACTATGCAAAGGGTACCCAGTGGGAAGGCAACGCAATCGACGGCGATGAGATCTGGTTCGATGATATGTCCATCATCTGCGAGACCTGCGACGAATGCGACTCTGACCCGAAGGCTTCCTACGGTGCAACAAACCGTGACTATGCAGGTCTGAAGAATGACATGCAGGACAGCAACGGCAAGACCACCAACTTCATCTCCGTCAACCAGGTCGGTTATTATCCGGAACTCGACAAGATCGCAGTTCTTGGCGATAACCAGGGCGATATCCTGCACGGCGCGACCAAGCTGAAGCTCTCCGGCACCTATACATGGGAGCTGGTCGATACCACCAGCAACAGCGTTGTTGAGACCGGCACGACCACCGCACCGGAGTTCGACCCGGATTCTGCGGATAATGTCTGCAAGATCGACTTCTCCAGCTACACCAAGCCCGGCAGATACTATCTGCGCATAAAGGGTCAGGAGTGGAGATCCTTCGAGTTCAATATCGGTGACAACATTTACACCGATACCACGCACAACATGCTGACCAACGCTCTCAACTACTTCTATCAGAACCGTTCCGGCCTTGACATCAAGAGCGACTACATCACCTCCGGTGATAAGACCACACTGGCTCACCAGGGCGGCCACAAGACGGATATCGGTCATGTTCAGAAGGGCTGGAAGAATGAGTATTCCGGCAAGGAAGAGGCTGAGAAGACCTATGCTTCCTCTGATCTGGAGGCAACCGGCGGCTGGTACGATGCCGGTGACCACGGTAAGTACGTTGTTAACGGCGGTATCTCTGTCTGGACGCTCCAGAACATGTATGAGAGAGCTACCTTCAATAAGGATACCAAGGCGAAGTTTGCTGACGGTTCCGGCACCTGCGTGATTCCGGAGTCCGGCGACACCAAGAAGGTTCCGGATGTCCTCGATGAGTGCGCATACGAGCTTGACTGGATCGCAAAGATGAAGGTCACGTCGGATGAGCCGACATGGGGCGATTATGCAGGCATGTACTACCACAAGTTCCATGACCATAAGTGGACAGGTCTTGCGACCAGACCGTGGAACTACGAGGACGAGTGGGAAACCGTCCGTATCGTCAAGCCGCCTACATTCGCTGCAACGCTGAACTACGCAGCCTGCGCAGCACAGGCAGCAAGACTTTGGGAGCCGTATGACCCCGCCAAGGCAAAGAATTATCTCTCTACCGCAATCGAGGCCTATGAGGCTTACGAGAAGAACTGGTATGAAGCTGCCAGCGACGAAGAGGGCAAGGAAAAGTCTCTGTACGCTCCGATGTATCAGGCAAAGGGCGGCGGCCCCTACGGCGATAACGAGGTTCGTGATGACGCTTACTGGGCAGCCTGCGAAATCTTCATCTCTGCAACTGCAATGAACGATTCCGCTGCATCGACCTACCTGACCAAGCTCTCCAAGTACACAAATGCATTCAAGGTCACCACGAGAATCACCGGCGGTGAGAACGCTTCCGGCGAAGGCTCCTACACCACGTTCAACTGGGGCAACACTGCTTCCGCAGGTTCTATGTCCCTCGCACTGCACAAGGATATGCTGTCTGATACGCAGGTCTCCACGCTGGAGTCCTCCATCACAGACGCTGCTGATGACTACATCAAGACTGAGAAGGCTCAGGGCTACGGCATTCCGTATAAGTATGACGGCCCGGGCTACAATGACCCGAACAACCTGGATCCGAGCATTATCATCAAGGGTTATGAGTGGGGCTCCAACTCCATGGTTATCAACAACCTGATCGTTATGGCTTATGCTTACGACCAGACCGGCGATAAGAAGTATCTGAACGGTGTTACACAGGGTATGGACTACCTGCTCGGTACCAACCCGCTGTCCTTCTCCTTCGTGACCGGCTACGGTACATACAAGGAAGAGAACCCGCACCACAGATATTGGTCCTATGAGCTGGATAAGACTCTGCCGATGGCACCGGACGGTGTTCTCTCCGGCGGTCCGAATGCCGGCCTCCAGGATCCGTATGTCCGCGCACTGGGCTTTGTTCCGGGTGAGGAAACCAACCCGTCGCAGAGATGCTACGTTGACTCCATCGAAGCATGGTCTACCAACGAGGTTACCATCAACTGGAATGCTCCGCTCGCATGGATCGTAGAGTTCCTCCAGGATAAGGATGTCAAGTACGATTTCTCCGCTGAGCCGGGTCCCGGGCCCCAGCCGACCGACTCAGACTGGGGTAACGTCGACTGCTCCGAGGGCGAGACATATGTCGAGCGCGTTGATGTTCGTGATGCTGTTCTGCTCGCTCGTCTTACTGGTGGCGATTCGACACTTAAGGACGGCGAAGTCACAGACCAGGGCAAGGTAAATGCAAACGTTGAGTATGACGGCACCGTTGATGCTTCTGACCTCAACAAGCTGATGCAGTATCTTGCGAGAAAGATTGACTATAAGAAGCTCGGCAAGCAGGAATCATAAGCCGAATTATGATGTAATATCATAAAACTAAGAGGGTACGTCATTCAGACGTACCCTCTTTTTCTGCCTCAGCGCAGGATTCGGACGCTGTCGATTCCGATACGGTCGATGCGGCCTCTGTGACCGCTGTTGTTTCAGCAGTTTCGCTCAAACATGCCGTGTATTCCGAAAACGTGATATGCAGCGGCTGGGACGGAACATCAAATCCGGCAGGCGTGCCGCCTTCGGTGAAATACAGCGAATACTGTCCGCCGCCGCAGTCTCCCTCGTTCAGCCATGTGCCGTCCTCCTGCTGCACGCAGGGGAGTCCGTCCTCACCGTCCAGCGAATCGAGCACCTCCGTCACAAGTACAAGCATATTTTTCGCCGGCAGTGCCGATTTCGGAACAGTAAACGAAAGACCCTTGTAGCTTGCGGCTACGGCATTTCCGTCAAAGCTGAGCACTACGCCTGCCAGCGTCGGCGGATCGGAAAATGCCGCCTCCCACTGCTCCGCACCGGAGCGCGTAAGTACAAGAACTGCCTGTTCGCCGTCACCGTAGCTCATTTCGGCCTGTACGGAATATGCCGCATCGACGGCAGGCGAAAAGCGCTCCTCCTGCTTTGCGCCCGCACAGCCTGTGAGAAGCAGTCCGGCCGGCAGACATGCAAAAAGGGCATTCTTCAGAAAAGAGATCGGTCTCATAACAAGCCTCCAATTAGAATGAGTTTGCTTTTGACGACCGTTGTTTTCTGAGGAATGCCCTCATATTTTAATCGTATTCTCCGAACACCAGCGGGAGCTGATTGATGAGATCGCTGGGGAGCATCGCACGGCGCGAGAACTCCGCAGCAGCGCAGTCTCCGGCGAGACCGTGCAGATAAACGCCCATTATTGCGGCAAGCTCCGGCTCGCTGCCCTGCGCCGTGAGGCTGGCAATCATGCCCGCGAGCACATCGCCGCTGCCGCCCTTGGACATGCCGGAATTGCCCGTGGTATTGATTGCAGCATGCTCTGCCGTCGCAACGACAGTTCCCGCGCCCTTGAGCACGATGACCGTGTTCGGGAACCGCGCCGCAAACCGCTTTGCAGCCTTCAGCCGATCCTTCTGCACCTCCTCGACCGAGCAGTGCAGCAGGCGGCTCATTTCACCCGGATGCGGTGTCAGAACGACCTTTGATTTCGCTTTCCGTAATATATCTATGCCGGAGGCAATCGCATTTAGACCGTCTGCATCAAGAATGATCGGACAATCCAGATTCGTTATCAGTTCATTGACCGTCCGGCGCAGCGCCTCTGACTGACCGAGGCCGCAGCCGATCAGCACGCAGGATGACGGATTTGCCTTTTCGAGAATCACCGGGACGGATTCCGGGGTGAGCTTGCCGTCCGCATCGGACGGAAGCGGCTGAATCATCGCCTCCGGCGCCTGTGCGATCAACATTCTGCACACATCAGCATCCGAGGCGAGACAGTACAGTCCGACGCCGCTGCGCAATGCCGCTTTTGAGGCGAGAATCGCTGCGCCGGGCATATTGCGCGATCCGGCGACGCAGAACAGCCTGCCGAACATGCCCTTGTGCGCGTTGGCGGGACGGCGCGGGAGGTTTTCATGTACATATTCCGGGGTGATGCGGCTGACCGGATAGTCCAGCATATTGAATGCCTCATCAGGAATGCCGATCTCAACGAGATAGATCGCGCCGCAGTATTCCGAGAGGGGCGCCAGCATCAGACCGAGCTTGGCTGCGCCGAAGGTCACGGTCATGTCGCAGTGCAGCGTGCCCTCTGCGACTGCGCCGTTCAGGCCGCTGCCGCCGCTTGGAATATCGACCGCGACGCAGTATTTGTCCGGATCACCGTTGATTTCAGCGGTCAGCTCCTTGACGAACGGGCTGAGAGTGCCGCGGAAGCCGATGCCGAAGATGCCGTCCGCAATCAGCGAGCTCTGCTGTACAGCCTCGCGAATAGCATTCTGCTCCTCCAGCACAGTGACATTTTTCATCATCTTGAATTTGGTATACGCCGTGCGGGTTTTCGGGACGCCGGCGAGCAGACAGACCGTAACGGCAAGCTGCTTTGAAAGCAGCGATGCGGCCACAAAGCAGTCTCCGGCATTGTTTCCGTTTCCGCAGAGAAACAGGATCGAGCTGCATTCCCTTTCGGCTGCGAGCTTTTTCAGATGCTCCGCAAGTCCGGCGCCGGCGCGGTCCATCATTGTTTCATAGCTGATGCCGGCCTGATTGGTTTTCTCCTCCAGCTTCATCATTTCGAGCGGTGTGACCAGTCGCATAGGATTTCCTCCGTTTTTTCGCGTGATAGGATGACCGTTTTTCTGCCGTACCGTGTCAGCCCGGATACCGGAACCCGATATTCCGCGGCAGATGCTTGCTGAGATATTCGAGGATGTCGTCATTGGGGGTCCAGATCAGCCGTGCATGACCGAGTGTGTCGTGGTCAAAATCGGCATAGTATGCGGTATCGTCCTGAGCGGCGCATGCCAGCACAAGCGTCTGACCGGCACCGCGTGCGGGTGCTTCCCGGAGCCGTCCGAAGGCCGTGACCTTGTTGAGCAGGATAGCTGTCATCGGCTTTCTGCGGCTTTCGGCGAGAATTTTCGTCAGTGTCAGCTCATCGCCGGTGATGACATATTCATATTCGATGCGGCTGCATGTCCAGAGCCACCATGTGCCGAAGCCGATGCCCAGTGCGGCGATCATTGTCAGCAGATTGCCAAACAGCAGCGAGGCGATCAGGGCGGCTGCGGTCAGCAGGGCCCCGCCGATGAGAATGCCGTTTTTCTGTGCGGCATTGTCGGTTCTTGGAACGATCAGTTCCCGGTAATCAGATCCGAGCATAGATAAAATGGTTTCCTTCCGTATTTAAGATTTCTTTTGTGAATCGGTGCCGTCAGCGTTCCGGGAGGCAGCGGCCTGCCGTTCCCGTTCATGCAGTGCGCGCTTGCGTTCATACATGATCCGGTCGGCGCGCTCAAAGAGCTGCACGGAATTTTCGCTGCGGTCAAACTGCGCTGTGCCGTGGCTGAAGGTGACATGCTCCGGCATAAAATCAAAGCTGATCGCAGAGAAGCGGTCGAGAGCCTCCTGCATGGTTTTCTCGGCGAGTGTGGGGTCGCAGCGGAAAATCACGGCAAATTCCTCGCCGCCGTAGCGGAACACGTCGCCGCGGCTGCCGCAGATCTCCTGAAGCAGCTCGGCGAGTGAAATGAGAATGATATCGCCGTTCGCGTGGCCGTAGGTGTCGTTGATGTGCTTAAAGCTGTCGATATCGGCGATTGACACACAGAGCGGCCGGCGGGAGCGGGCATATTCCGTCATCAGATCATCGAGCATGGGATAGAATGTTGCATGATTCAGCAGACCGGTCATCGCATCGCGGTTCAGTCTCGCGCGGATTTCGGTGATATCGTCGAAGGTGAGCAGCTTGCCGTGCTGACCGTCGCCGCTGCTCCATTCGGTGATCTTTCGCTGATAGGAGGTCTGGCCGTTCTGAATCGCAGCATACTGCGGCTCGCAGAGCGACTGCAGGCTGAGCTTATGCGAGCGGACGGGGTACGAATTGAGCGCCGGAATCATCTGAATCGCCGCCTTATTGGCATAGACAAGCTGATATTCGGCATCGAGAAAAATCAGACCAGTGGCCATGTTCTGGAGCATTTCCTCTTTGTTGAGGAGTCCGTAGCGGAAGATTGAGAATGCAATGAGCATTGCCCCGACCATCAGCCCGATGCAGCTGATATCGTAGCCGTTTGTCAGCCCGGCGAGATAGATCAGCAGCGATAAAAACGGCACCAGACAGGCGGAAATCAGAATGGTATTGTTGCGCTTTTCACGTTTCCGGAGGCCGGCTCTGCGGTAGAGGCAGTAGCCGAGATAGGAAATCGAAAGCAGGGTATTGTAGCCCATGTAGAGGTAATAGAGCGGCCCTGCCGAAACACGGAGAAGCCCGTCCTTCTGAGAAATCCACATATTGGCATAGTAGAGGGTATTCTGTTCACAGCGGAATACGGCAATGAGCGTAATCAGCGGAATGATAAAAATCAGAAGCTGCAAATATCTGTTGACCTTTGCGTTGTAAAAGCGGAGCACGAGCAGCAGCAGGAGCGGATTAACAAAGACCCTGCCGAGGTAGCCGAATTTGATTGCGTCGATCTTTGCGGGCAATGCAGGTGAATTGAGCTCCATATAATAGGAAAGCATTGTGAGTGCGGCGCAGAACAGGCCGAGCACCGCGAATTCCTGCAAAGCATTTTCGCGTTCGCTCATGAGCAGTGTAATGCCCACGCCGCCGGTGAGGATGAGCCCGATGAGCAGCAGGAAGGACATAACCGTACCGGTCATGCAGCTCCACCTCCTTTCGACGGCCTGCATCCGGTATATTTTATAAAAGCTCCAAATGAATCAGAGTGAATAAATCGGACAAACTGTATAATCACACTTCATTATTGTACCACAAAATAAAGAAAAAGTCAACAAAAAGAGAAGAAGAAAATGTGGACATTTTATGAATTGCATGAAGGCGTAATCGCACACAGCGCCGAATCAATCGGACATTGACTTTTCATGAGCTGCATGATATAATTGATAATATGAAGGAATGTGCGGTTTCGCACATGGCTGTTTGTCCGGAGATGTATCTGCATGCCGGAAACAGAAATCGGGGGAATCAATATGAAAACAAATGTTTTGAAACGGACATCGGCTGTACTGGCCGCAATGCTGCTGCTTTTGCAGGGAACCGGAACGCTGCCTGTACGCACCGGACACAGTCCCGCCGGTCTGACCGCCTCTGCTGCGGAGGAGGACTATCCGTGGACGACATATCTGAAGAAATCGGCCGACTGGTTCGGCACAAGCGAGGCAATCACGATTGCGGATGAGTGCATCCAGTATCAGGTATCGGGCGAGGGCGGCTGGCAGAAGGGCATGAAGACCGCACACACCGGCGACTGGGCGCATTCCACAATCGACAATGACGCGACAACCTCACAGATTCGCTTCCTGATGCGTACCTATGCGCAGACGAAGCAGCAGAAGTATCTGGACTGCGCGATGCGCGGCGTGGACTGCCTGTTCAAAATGCAGTATTCCAACGGCGGCTTCATGCAGTGCCTCAATACGCCCGGCACATATCATGCGCATATCACGCTGAATGACGGCGCCTATGTGCATGTGCTGAGCATTCTGAAGGAAATGCGCGGCAAGACCGGCGATTTTACGAATATCAGCGATGCGTATTCGCAGAAGGCGGCACAGTCGTTTGAAAAAGCAATCCAATGTCTGCTCGATATGCAGATTATATACAACGGCAAAAAGACCGCATGGTGTCAGCAGCACGACGAGAACACGCTTGCACCGGCAGCAGCGCGTGCCTACGAGCTGCCCTCCGTCTGCACGAGCGAGAGCGCCGGCGTGGTGCAGTTTCTCTATCAGGAGGCAAAGGATACCGGCCGCGCCGATCTGGCAGACAGCGTCAATTCGGCGATCACATGGTTCCAGGATGTGACGCTGCACGGTATCAAGTTTGTCACACAGGGCGATGACAAGGTCGTTGTGCAGGATCCGAATGCCGATCCGCTCTGGGCGCGGTTCTATGATCTGAACAAAATGGTGCCGCTGTTCTCCGACCGCGACAGCTCCGTGCATTATGATGTATCGGAGATCAGCAAGGAGCGCAGAACAGGCTATTCATGGTACGGCAACTGGGGCAAGAATGTCGTGAACCTGTCGCTGCTGACCGGCGAACCTGCGGAAGAACCGGAATATCACGGCGAGCTGATCTCAAAGCTGGTCGTGCACGATTTGGCAAACGGCGCAAACTGGAGCATCGAGCAGAATCTGGGCGTCGGCAGCAAAATTTACGGTGACCGCGATTATACGCTTGCCGCTCAGGGCAACAGCAGCACCGTTTCAGGCGTGGAATATATCAGAACGGCCTGCAATTCCAAATCCTACAGCGGGAACCTCGCAGAGCTGACCGCCGGCAAGGATCTCAAACTGTACATTATGATGGATGTGCGCGTGGTGAATTACATGGCGGAGCAGGGCATCCAAACGAGCTGGCTCGATGACTATACACATATGCGGACGCAGGTGTTCAGTTCAAACGGCGAGGAGTACACCGTCTTTGTGCGGGAGCTGAAAGCCGGTGAGACTGTGACGCTCGGCAGCAACTTTACTGCGAATAATTCCGTGAATTACTTTGCGGCGGTTTTCCCCGCACAGCCGGAGGTCACGACAACAACGACCGAGACCACAACGACTACCACCGCGACGACTACGACCACAACAGCCACGACGACCACCACAACCGGCACGACCTACGGAACTGGGCTTGTCCCGATGCTGAAGGTCAAGGGCGATGTGGACGAAAACGGTACGGTCGATATCAGGGACGGCGTGCTGCTGGCACGCATCGTCGGCGATGAGGACAGACTGGAGGTCAGCGATCAGGCGAAGCTCAATGCACAGATCAATAATGACGGCAAGATTGATTCCGATGATCTTTCGATTCTGATGCGGTTCTTTGCGAGGATAATCAAAGAATTGCCGGATTAAATTGTGCAGAATGCCGAAAGCAGAGCGAAGGCCTTGACAAATTACGCAAAATCAGGTACACTATATTTCGGATTGCAAGCGGAACAGACTGTTCTCACCGTCCGCCGTGCACAGAAAGCTCTGTGCAGCGCGCAAAACGGTAATCTGATTCAGTACATGCAGACAGGGCAGCAAACAGCCGGCCGGCGGGTCGGAATCGTGCGAAGCTCTGTCATGAAGCATATGAAGCAGAGAGAGCAGCGCGGAGATTCCGGCTGCTCTCTTTCTGATATTTTTCTGTAAATTGAATGAAACCGTAAGGGGAGGTGCTTGGCGATTAGCAAGCAGGAATTGCAAATCAATGAGGAGATCCGCGACAAAGAGGTGCTCGTGATTGACGCAGACGGCGCAAAGAAGGGCGTCATGTCCGCGAAGGATGCACAGAAGCTCGCGTATGACCAGAATCTCGATCTGGTAAAGATCGCGCCGCAGGCAACACCGCCTGTGTGCCGCGTCATGGATTACGGCAAATATTGCTTTGAGCAGCAGAAGCGTGAAAAGGAAGCGCGTAAGAATCAGCGCATCGTCGAGATCAAGGAGATCAGAATGTTCTCCGCAATCGACACACATGATTTCGAGACCAAGGTCGCACAGGGCAAAAAGTTTTTGCAGGGCGGCGATAAGGTCAAGGTGTCTGTCCGCTTCCGCAAGCGCGCAATCGCACACCCGCATCTGGGTGAGGAGCTGCTGATGCGCTACCGTGACGAGATCGGCGAGATCGCCGTCGTTGATAAGCCCCCGAAAATGGAGGGCAGAGCAATCGTGATGTTCATGTCACCCAAGCAGCAGAAGCCTGAAAAGGCGGACAAGGGACAGAAAAAAGCACAGAAGCAGCAACCGCCGAAATCCGAAGCCGCTCAGCCGGCTCAGCCCGCTGAGACAGCAGAGCAGCAGGAGGGCTGATTGCCCCGATATGATATGCAGCGCCGTGTGCGCGATCATATATCAAGAAAATTCAAGGAGGACGAATCCATGGCAGCCGTAAAGGTTAAGAAGATTAAAGTTAAAACACACTCCGGTGCAAAGAAGCGTTTTCAGGTCACCGGCAGCGGAAAGGTGAAGTTCCAGCACGCTTATAAGCGTCACCGCCTTGTCTCGAAGGACAAGAAGGTCAAGCGCATTGCGAGAAACGCAGGCGTTGCAAGCACCGCGAATGCACCGACAATCCGCGAGATGGTTCCTTACAAATAAGGATCAGCCCGCAAACGAACGAAAGCGAACAGCCGCCTGACTGAGTGCGGCGAGAATTGATTACGGAGGAATAAGAATATGGCTCGTATTAAGGGCGCAATGATGAC
>JAFXZM010000024.1 GCA_017541275.1 Oscillospiraceae bacterium
AACACCGCATCGCTCTGCCGCAGACCGGCCTGTCCCTCCGGCACCGGAAGGAGCTGTTTCTGCTGTATTATGATGCCGGTATCCGTGTCATACCATGCGCAGGAGGTCGTATAATTGCTGGTATCAATACCGAGCAGCTTCATGATGCGGTGCCGTTCTGCGCAGCCAGCTCCTTGGTGTATGCACCGAGCAGGCCGTTGATAAAGCGGATATCGTCCTCCGAGGCGGTATAGGTTTCCGCAAGCAGAATCGCCTCAGAAACGGCTGCATTGGTCGGCGTGCCGTCATCATACAGGATCTCGAACATCGCAAGCCGGAGAATCGTCAGATTCAGCTTGGAGATGCGGCTGATGCTGCGCTTTTTGCTGAAGCGCTGAATGGTCTCATCCAGCTCTCCGAGGTGTGCGAGCGTGCCGTCCACGAGCTCCCGCACGGCATCATTGACAATGATCTCGTCAATTTCCTCTGCGATCTCATACAGAGATTCGATCGGATCGTCGCGCAGGGATTTTTCAAACAGCAGCTTCATCGCACTGTCGCGGATTTCACGTCTGGTAGGATTGGCCATGGTTCTTCCTTTCCCTTGCGGAATTATTTTTCATATGCGATGCCGGCGGCGATCACATGCACCTTGGAGACAATCACGCCGGTCATGCTCTGGACATTTTCCTTGATATTTTCCTGCACCTGCTCGGCAACAACAGTCAGACGCGCACCGTCCTCCAGAATCAGGCGGACAGTGATCTCGACCATATCGTTGATGACCTGAACCGTGACAGGCTCCGAGCGGCGGAAGGCCGCAAGGATTCCGTTCTTCTGGATTGCCAGATCGGCAACGCCGTCGATCTCCTTTGCCGCAACAGTCGCGATCGACCGGATGACGTTTTCAGAGATTCTGACGACGCCGTGAGAGACCGGCTTTTTCGGATAATCGTTGCTCATACTTGTTCCCTCCTCAGATTGAACGACAGAATCAGACAGAACGGCAGCACATGATTCTGCCGTCTGTCTGTGTCCATACTCTATTATTATACCAGATTTTTAAGATTCACACAACCTTTTTTTGAAAAAAACTTTGTTTTTTTTGGATTTTCTTTCCTGCAATCCCGCACAGAGCCGATGCGGACCCTGTGTTATTCAGCGGGAGCAGCACTGCTTCCGTCCTTGGCGACCTCAAAGATGCGGATTCCCTCTGCCGGAACATCGGCTTCCGTCAGGATGATGTCCTTGATTGCGGCGGCCTGAGCGGCGTCGAGTCCGCTGCTTTCGACGACGACCTTGGCGGTTTCACCGTCCAGATAGACCACGCAGTCTGAATACCCCTGCGAGAGAATCAGGCTTTCGATCACGTTTTCGCTCTCGATCATCTTTGACATATTGACCGCGTCGATCGCGTTTGTGACCATTTCATCATTGCTGAGGTCTCCGCCGCCGATGATGCTTTGCAGCGTCTGAACGGCGCGGTCGCGGCTGCTCTGCTTGTCAAGTCTTGCCTGTGCGAAATAATCCGCACCGGTCGGCGTGGCGCTGACCATCTCGGCGGTTCCGTATTCTGCAAGGTCATCCGCAGGCGCCGCGGCAGGCTCCTCTGCGGTCAGCGAACCGCTGCTTGTCTTGGAGGGCAGCAGACCGCTTCCGCCGGCGAGCACATAGTTCAGATAGACGGCAGCGCCGAGCACAAGTGTCAGCGCACTCAGAATGAGCTGTTTTTTTCCGATGATAACAGCAGGCTTTTTCATGGTAATGTACTCCTTTCATACCGAGCCGGATCGTCCGACATAAACACATGCTGCGGGGATGCCGAGAACCGTAGAAACAGCCCGGCTGACCCGCTCCTGTACGGCGGCATGATCGCCGCCCGTGCAAAGCACCGCGACCCCGACGACGGCCGGATATCTGGTCTCTGCAACCAGAGCCGATTCATTTCCGCCGCTTCTGGTAATGACGCAGCTCGCCTCCGACTGTGTACCGCGGTCGCTTTTGGATGACTTCACCTCCTCTGCATAGACCTGCTCCGCACTGCCGCTCAGCGTCACCATGACCGTAGCTGTGCGAATTCCGTCCATTTGCGAGATCAGTGCCGTGAGGCGGCTCTCCAGCTCAGTGCGGTACGCCTCCGGCGCATCAGCATCGGAAGCGGCAGGCGGAGGCTCCGCTTCACGGGTGCTGCCGCCGGCTCCGGAGCGTATGCCCGAAAACAGGATCAGTGCCATGCCGCTCAGGCCGAGCGCGATGATGATGCGCAGTCCGGCTTCTCCGCGGAGCTTTTCACGGAGCGTCCTGATGAGCGCTGTCAATGTGAATGCCCTCCTCCCTGACCGGAATTTCTGCGCCGAGCCACTCCCGCAGGTACACGCAGCCGGTCTGATAATTGCCGGTAACTGTAACCTCATTGATTATTATGCTGCCGTCCCGTTCAATATGCACATCGCAGCCGGTAACCTTGCACGGAATGCATTTTTCGCGGAATGCATTGTTCAGCGAATCGCAAATACTGTCTGCAACGGCATGCTCCTTTATTTTTTGCAGATCCTCGGTCAGTTCGCCGGTGCTGACACTGCTTTGCGTGCTGAATTCCGGCAGCTTTGCCGCCGGAAGCTGCATCAGCGGGCGCAGAATCACCGTCATCATCAGAATTGCGGTCAGCAGGCGGAGCTGCTTCCGGAACCGCTCTGCGGGCAGGATTCCCTCAGCGAGCGAAAGTCCGAGTGCGCCGGTACAGGCACAGATTACGGTTGTTTGCAGGGCATCCATCTTTCACGCTCCGTTCGTCAGCAGCAGCAGAATCGCACAGGAAAAAATCAGCATCACGGCAAAGCAGATCAGCATGGCGAATGCCGCAGCCAGCACCGACTGAATATGCTTAAACAATGCAGACAGCGCATCGGTTCCGGCAGCATCCGCGAAAATGCGCGCCGCCGCGAATACGGCGCGGTACAGCAGAAGGGAGAGCAGGGGCGGCAGAATCAGCGCGAGCAGCACAAGAATGCCGATTGCCCCCGCACCGTTCCGGACGAGCCGCAGACTGCCCTGAACCGTGCCGTATGCATCAGAAACCGCACTGCCGACAATCGGAATCAGAGAGGATGAAAGCAGCTTGACCGATTTGGCGGCAAGGGAATCCGCAGAGGCCGCGACAAAGCTCCGGACAGAGAGCAGCGCGGAAAACAGCGTCATCAGGGAGGTGAGCGTCCATGTCACGGCAGTGCGGAAGCCGGAAACAAAGCCGCCGAGCCGCAGCTCCGGATTGACCGCATCCACAATGCCGATTGCTGCGGCTGTTTGCAGCAGCGGAAACAGCAGTGCATTCGTGAGCTGCATCACCGTTTCGCTCAGAAACAGGATAAAGACCTGATATGCAGCGCCGCTTGCAGCATGCCCGCCCGCTGCGAGAAATGCAGAAAAAACCGGCACGAAGCTGAGCATGAACAGTTGTCCGGTCTGCAAGGCCTCTGCGGTTCTGCGAAGGCAGCCGCAGAGCGGTCTTGCCGCGCCAGCCGTGCAGATGAGCACACAGAGCGTCCCGACAAGCCGCCGCATTCCGCTTTCCGTGACCGTATCACTCAGGCCGCTGAGCAGAGAGGAAAGCAGCGTCAGAGAGAGCAGTGCGCCGAGCAGCGTCAGCGGGGCAGCGGCCTCCTGCTTCAGCGTGCGGAGAAACCGGTGCAGGTAATCCGACGGAGAAAGCTCCAGCACGGATTCCGGCTCCTGAAAGCTGATCTCAGATTCGCTCAGTGCCTCTCTTGCCGCTTCCGGCACCATTTCGTCCGCCTGACTGAGCGTATCCGAGAGCTCAGGCGGAAGTTCGGTCTCTGCAAAGCATGTCCCGGAGAGCAGCAGTGCCGTCAGGAGCAGTGTGCAGAGCGTCAGGAGTGTGCGTATCAGCCGATGCATGTCATCACCTCCTTCAGCATTGTCAGCAGCGGGTCAATCAGCGGCAGAATCAGCAGAAGCAGCGCCGCCTTCCCCGCGAGAATGACTCCGGTCGCTAGTGCAGATTCACCCGCGTCTTTGCAGATATCGGATGCAAGCTGCGTGATGCAGCAGATGCCGATCGCTTTTCCGATGCGTGCGCTCTCATCGGCATGCAGTCCGGCATTCAGCATCAGTCCGTCGATTCTGCGGAGAACCGGCGTCAGCGACAGCACCGCTGCACCCGTCAGCATGACGCCGAGCAGCAGCGTCAGCATCAATGCCTGTTCGGCCGCATATCGCTGAAGCAGTTTGGCCAGCAGTACCGCTGTGACCGACAGGCCTGCGATCTGTGCAGTCGTCACCATAGCCCGAACACCGTTTTGACCGTATTGAACAGCTCCTGTATCTCACTGATAATGAGCATCAGGACGACAATCAGTCCGGCAAGCGTTGTCAGCATGGCCTGCTCCTCACGCTCTGCCCGCTTGAGTACCAGATTCAGCACTGCTACGATGATTCCGATTCCTGCGACCTTGAAAATCAGGTCGATATCCATACTGGTTCGCTCCGTTCGTTTAGAGTAAGAGGATCACAAGGAAAATTCCGCCCAGAAACCCGAAGCTGCGGCACAGCGTTCCCTTCTGTCTTGCATATTCCGCGGCTTCGGCATGCAGCGCCGTAAAGCGCTTTTCACAAAGGCGCAGCGCGGAGAGCTGTCCGTCAATTGTGGTGCTGCCGAGGGTTTGTCCGACTGTCGTGAGAATTGCTTTGGCTTCATCGCAGAGTGTGCCGTCCTGCTGTACGGCGGTATTCCAGCTTTCCGGAAACTGTGCGGCATCTGCGGCTGCATCCCGTAAAAAGCAAAGACCGGAAAAAGCGGGTCTGTTTGCCAGCTCCGGCAGCAGCTCAGAAATATACGGCAGTCTGCTTTGCAGCTCTGTCATGATCGCGTCCGTGAGCTGAATGAGCGTTTGCAGGATTTTGACCCTGCGGTCAAGCAGACCTGCTACATAGCAGCCGCCGCAGACACAGGCTGAGAGCAGGAGCATTGCACCGATGAGCTTCACGGCAGCTCCTTTCTGACCGGGCTGACGCTGCGGAGCAGCCCGCACTGCTCGCCGGACGACAGCATTGCAGTATGCCGGAAGACACCCGCACGGAACAGCATCCGGAGCTGCGGACGCCGATACAGCTCCTGTTCGCTGCCTGCATGCGCAGAGGCCAGAAACTGCACGCCCGTATGTACGGAGGCCAGCATCGCTTCCGTTTCCGCCTCTCCGCCGATCTCATCGCAGATGATGAATTCCGGCGACATGACGCGGACTGCGGCTGCAATGGCCTCTGCCTTCGGATAGCCGTCAAATACATCGGTCTGTGTCCCGACGGAAAACTGCGGGATTCCGTTTGAGACTGCGGCAAGCTCTCCGCGCTCGTCGATCAGACAGACACGGCGCTGCATGCCGATCAGGCGCGATAGATCGCGCAGCACAGTTGTTTTCCCGGAGCCCGGCGGCCCGGCGATCAGCAGCCCGCCGCATGCATCCGTTCCGCCCAGACGGTTCACGAGCGGCTCAGCACATCCGGTTCTCTGGGAGGCAATGCGAATATTGATGCTGCTGACTGCCCGGATTGTTTCGAGTGTGCCGTGCTGCATGACGGCGGTTCCGCACAGGCCGGCTCTGTTCCCGCCCGCGATTGTCACAAAGCCCTGCCGCACCGCACCCTGTACGCTGTGAAGCGAATGCGAGCAGAGATTCTGAAATACGGTATCCAGAAGCTGCCGGCTGACCGTGATTCCGTCGGCGGGCTCGGCAGTAAGCAGGCCGCTGCCGGTCACGACCTGCTCGCGCCCGCGTATGACCGCGTGCAGCTTTCGTCCGATCCGCAGACGCAGCTCCTGAATCTGTGCAGCCCGCTCCGGCGGAATGCGGCTGAGCGGCTTTTGCAGCGGTGCCGGAAAATAGGGGAGTGCCTGCTGGTAACTGCTCTGTACGGACATACTCCGACCGCCTTTCCTGAAAATTCATGCGCATTCCGGCAATCGGCGTGCCGGTATTGCCTGAAGCCTGTTTTATCATATGCGGAAGGCGGACAGGTTAGAAGCGGAACCTGCCCTGATGATTGTGCGGGAGGTGGAATCAGCGGCGCCTTTTTTTTGAGTATGTAATTTTTTAGGTGGTCGGAAAAATAAGGTTAAAACAAATAGTTTTATTTTCGCCCATATTAAAAGTTTCGCTCAAGCCTTTTCAAAGGCTTGCGGGTCGAGGGCAGAGCCCTCGTCGCTCTCCGCAGAGAGCGAAATTCCCCAGCGTTCTATAAGGGGAAGATTGGGGCTTGGGGAAAGTACCCCGTAGGGCT
>JAFXZM010000025.1 GCA_017541275.1 Oscillospiraceae bacterium
CTGAGGTCATGCGCTTCTGCCAGAGCTTCATGACAGAGCTCTATCGCCACATCGGCCCGAACCTCGACGTTCCGGCTGGTGATATCGGTGTCGGCGCCCGCGAGATCGGCTACCTCTTCGGCCAGTACAAGAGAATCCAGAACGAGTTTTCCGGCGTTCTGACCGGTAAGGGCATCCCCTACGGCGGCTCCCTGATCCGTCCGGAGGCAACCGGCTACGGCGCTGTCTACTATGTCCAGAATATGCTCGATTACTTCAAGGATGAGATCAAGGGCAAGACCTTTGCTGTTTCCGGCTTCGGCAACGTCGCCTGGGATACTATCAAGAAGGTCAATGAGCTCGGCGGCAAGGTCGTCACCATTTCCGGTCCGGACGGCTACATCTACGACGAGGACGGCATCTCCACGGACGAGAAGGTCGATTTCCTGCTCGAAATGCGCGCTTCCTGCCGCAACCGTGCAGAGGACTATGCGGACAAGTTCCCGTCTGCAAAGTTCTTCAAGGGCGAGAAGCCGTGGGGCGTCAAGGCTGACATTCTGATGCCGTGCGCAACCCAGAACGAAGTCGGCGTTGAGGAAGCAAAGAAGATTATCGCGAACGGCGTCAAGTACTATGTTGAGGTCGCAAATATGCCGACTACCAATGAGGCGATCGCTCTGCTGAAGGAAGCAGGCGTCATCGTTGCTCCGTCCAAGGCTGTCAATGCCGGCGGCGTTGCTGTTTCCGGTCTCGAAATGTCCCAGAACAGCGAGCGTCTGAGCTGGACTGCTGAGGAGGTCGATGCGAAGTTGAAGGGCATTATGGCCAATATCTTCAAGGCTTCGATTCAGGCTGCTAATGAGTACGGCCTCGGCGATGATCTCGTCGCAGGCGCAAACATTGCCGGCTTCCTGAAGGTTGCTGAGGCAATGAAGGCACAGGGCTGTGTCTGATTCTCCTGAACCCGATATGTAAACTGATGCCGCCGTACAGATTGTACGGCGGCATCTCAGTTTTGTATGAAATGTGATCGGGGAGGTTGCTTATGCTTCGGGGCCGCCCGGAGCCTTCGGATTCTTTGTCAGCTCATACCATGAGATATCCTTGGCAGCAAGCGTATTGACATAATACTTCAGAATGTACTGTGCATCGTCAGCAGCGACATTTCCGTCACCGGAGACATCCGCGATCTTTCTCTGTGCTTCGGTCATGAAGCTGTCCTTGCCGGCGAGCATATTGACGTACTCACGGAGCGTCATCTGCGCGTCTGCTGCATTGACAGCGCCGTTCTGATCGACGTCGCCGAACAGGCCGACCATGATCGAGCAGGTGTAGGTCTCATCGCCGCATGCAGCGGTGATCGTTGCGGAGCCGAGCTTTTTCGATGTGACAAAACCATTGCTGTCAACAGTTGCAACGGTCGGATCAGAGCTTGTCCATGTGACAGTGTCGTGCGCATTGAACAGTGTCAGATTGAGGTGCTCATCCGGGCCTGTAAACATGTAGCTGGTATAATTCAGCGCTGTTTTGCCGTCGGAGATGACTGTGACTGTGCCGTCATAGTATTCCGTCGGGATTTCCTGTCCGTCGCGGTTGGAGACCAGCAGTGCGGAGTAGGTTCCGTCGGTGGTGAGCACATTGCCGTTGTGGAATTTGATCGGATATACAGTGCCTTCCGCAGCATCTTCCGGAATCTCAACGCTGAGCTGAACGAGTACGGCGCCGTCTGCCGCGGCAGTGTCATACATGGAGACATACACGAGAGATTTCGGCTCGCATTCAACATTCAGCATGGTCTCGCCGTCGGGATATGCGGGTCTGCGTGTCTGGGCGAGTGCAACGATCTTTGCAGGTGTGGGAGAATCGAAATATGAAGTGATGCCTGCCGTGCCGGGGTCGCCGTAGACATAAACCGGAACCTTCACGGTCTCGCCGGGCTTGCCGCATACATCACCGATGATGAAGTAGTGTCCGGCATCCTCGATCTTGTAGTCATCCTTCCATGTGGAAGCGGTCGTGCCGGTCTCGGTGGTGGTGCTCTGTGTGGTGATTGTGGTTGAGGTTGTGGTTTCCGTTGTCGATGTAGTCGATTCGGTGGTAGTGGTTTCCGTAGCGGTGGTGGTTGTGGTTTCTGTTGCGGTGGTGGTCGATTCGGTGGTCGTGGTTTCCGTAGCAGTGGTAGTTGATTCAGTGGTCGTAGTTTCCGTTGCGGTGGTGGACGTGGTGGTTCCGGTGCTGTCTGAGGATGTGGTTTCAGTTCCCTCGACGATAACGGTCAGCGGGATGCTTTCAAATTCGAGGAAGCCGTCTGAGCCAGCGGTCTTGCAGGCGGACATTCCGTATTTCGGGGTATCCTTGCTGATTGTTTTGTAGTTGAGGTACTGCTCCTTGCGGATATCCAGCGTATAGGTGCCGGAGGGCGTATCCTTCGGGATGACCAGATTTGCGGAAACAAAGGCGTAGTCATATGCCCAGCTTACCGTTTTGCTCCATGCGGTCGTGCCGGCCTCTGCGCAGGCATCTGCATTCTGCTCGACATTTTCAGACGAATAGACCCAGATAATATTCATCTGGTCTGCATTGAAGGTCGGCGTGAAGGAATACGCGGAATCGCCCGAATGTGCGCTGTCGAAGCAATAGGGCTTTGCGAACTGTGCGCCGGTCAGATACATGCCGTAATTGCCGAACAGGCCGTCCTCACCAACCTGACCGTCATTGACCTGCAGCTTCAGGTTGATACCCCAGACACCGGGATTCTCAGGGATATACACTGAAAACGGAACCGTCACATCGCCTGCCGCAATTTCATTGGCAGTGACCGATACGGTATTCGAGTCGTTTGAGCGGATGTCGAAGGTCAGTTTTTCGTCGGCTGCGTATGTCGGAAAAGCGGCCGATACGAGCATGGCGGAGGCTGCCATGCTGCCTGCCAGTGCGGCAGACAATAGCTTTTTGAATCGCATAATTCTGTTCCTTTCTGATTCAGTAAGATTATTGATGCTGTCCGTATTACGGTACAGAGTCAACCTGTGATTCATGTCCCAGACCGTAGGTCAGGGTCAGAAGGCTGTCCGCCAGGTGGACATTTTCGATGAGGATATCCGGGTCGTCGATCCGGAGATCGCCGTGGCTGAAATTCCAGAAGGCACGGACACCGAGGGCGGCGAGCTTCTGCGCCAGTGCAGGTGCCGCATTCTCCGGCACGCAGATCACTGCCAGCTCCGGGTGCTCCTGATGGCAGAACCCGGCGAGCGTATCGGTATGGTGAACGGGCATGCCGTTGAGATCCCTCCCCGCTACAAACGGGTTGGAATCAAACAGTCCGATCAGCTCACAGCCGCACTGCGGAAAGCTGACATGGCTCGCGATTGCGCGTCCCATCGTGCCGAGGC
The DNA here is from genome assembly GCA_017541275.1 of Oscillospiraceae bacterium. Classification (GTDB taxonomy): domain Bacteria; phylum Bacillota; class Clostridia; order Oscillospirales; family Ruminococcaceae; genus Firm-04. The sequence continues at coordinate 3,372 of JAFXZM010000025.1, forward strand.
CGATGAGAATGGTGCGGCGGTGCTCGGAAACACCGAGAATCTGACCGATCTCGTCATACAGCGCACGGACATTATAGCCGTACCCCTGCTGACCGAAGCCGCCGAAGCAGTTGAGATCCTGCCGGATCTGCGATGCGGTCAGTCCCATTTGTCCGGAAAGCTCCTTCGAGGAGATCCGGACGGTGCCCTTTGCGGCAAGCTCACCGAGAAAGCGGTGATAGCGCGGCAGACGCCGGATCACCGACGGTGAGATCTCCTGTTTCGACATGTTGCCTCCTTACTGCATGCTTGCAGAAAGACGGGAGCCGATCTCCTCAAGGAAGGTGCGCGAGCTGACCTTCTGCTTGTTTTCGAGAGAGGAGAGCAGATAGAGGTCGCCGGTCATGATGCCGTCCTCGATCGTCCGGATCGTAGCGGCTTCGAGCTTGTCTGCGAAATCGCAGAGTGCCGGGATGCTGTCCAGCTCGCCGCGCTTGCGGAGTGCGCCCGACCATGCAAAGATCGTTGCGACGGAATTCGTGGAGGTTTCCTCGCCCTTGAGGTGCTTGTAATAGTGGCGCTGCACGGTGCCGTGCGCCGCCTCAAACTCATAAACACCGGTCGGGGAAACGAGCACGGAGGTCATCATCGCAAGCGAGCCGTAGGCAGTCGAGACCATGTCGGACATGACGTCGCCGTCATAGTTCTTGCAGGCCCAGATATAGCCGCCGCTGGAGCGGATGACGCGGGCGACTGCATCGTCAATCAGCGTATAGAAATATTCAATGCCCGCCGCTGCAAACTTCTCCTTATACTCATTTTCGTATATTTCGCTGAAAATATCCTTAAATCTGTGGTCATACTGCTTGGAGATCGTATCCTTTGTTGCAAACCAGAGATCCTGCTTCATGTCCAGTGCATATTTGAAGCAGGAATGTGCGAAGCCTGCAATGGATTTGTCTCGGTTATGGAGGCCCTGAATGATGCCGTCATCCGTGAACTCATGGATAAGCTGGCGGGTCTCTTTGCCGTCCTTGTCCGTCCAGACGAGCTCGGCTTTGCCGCCGCCCTTCACCTGCATTTCGGTGTTCTTGTACACATCGCCGTATGCGTGACGGGCAATGGTGATCGGCTTTGTCCATGTCGGGATATACGGGGTGATGCCCTTGACGAGAATCGGGGTGCGGAACACGGTGCCGTCCAGAATCGCACGGATTGTGCCGTTCGGGGACTTCCACATTTCGGAAAGGCCGTATTCCTCGACGCGGGCGGCATTCGGCGTGATTGTCGCACACTTGACAGGGACGCCGTATTTCAGCGTTGCGTTTGCGCTGTCAACCGTGATCTGATCCTTGGTTTCCTCGCGCTTTTTCAGTCCCAGATCGTAGTATTCGGTTTTCAGATCGACATACGGGCAGATGAGGATATCCTTGATCCACTGCCAGAGAATGCGCGTCATTTCGTCGCCGTCCATTTCGACGAGCGGCGTAGTCATTTTGATCTTATCCATCGGAAAGACCTCCTTTTCGTTTTGATTGTATCACCTGCTGTGCATGCATTACAGCAGGAATATGCTGACGGTCACGATGATGATTGAGACGACTGTGCCGATAAGCTGACAGATCTTTTTATCGGGCCCGTGCGCATATCTGACAAGCAGCACCTCCGTCAGCTTTCCGGCGATGAGCGCTGCCGCAAGGGAAAGAAGCTGCGGCACTGTCAGCCCGATATGGCTGTGGTGAAACCGGCGGAGCTGTGCTGCTGCGGCTGTCAGTAACATGTGCGTCTTATTTCAGCGTTTCGCGGGTGTAGTCCAGCAGACCGCCTGCAAGCATGATGTCCTTGGTGCGGCCTGTCAGCTCGCAGAGCACGGGAATCTCCGCGCCGCTGGTCTTGTTGATGACAGTGAGTTCGGTTTTGCCCGCCTCAACAGCCTTTCTGACATCTGCGAGCACGAGCTGATCGCCCTGTGCGATTTTGTCATAATCCGCCTCATTGACAAAGGTCAGCGGCAGAATGCCGGCATTGATGAGGTTTGCGCGGTGAATACGTGCAAAGGACTTGACCAGCACAGCCTTGACGCCGAGATACAGCGGTGCAAGCGCCGCATGTTCACGGGACGAGCCCTGACCGTAGTTCGCGCCGCCGACAATGATGCTCCGGCCGAGCTCCTTGGCACGCTTCGGGAATTCCTCATCGCAGACGGCGAAGCAGTGCTCGGAAATCTTCGGGATATTGGAGCGGAGCGGCAGAATCTTTGCGCCCGCCGGCATGATGTGGTCGGTCGTGATATTGTCGCCGACCTTCAGGGAGACCGGTGCGTCGATTGTTTCGAGCAGCGGATGTGTCTCCGGATACGGCTTGATATTCGGGCCGAGCTTGATCTCGACGGAATCCATATCCTTCTCCTCTGCCGGCAGCGTAACCATGTTGTCGTTGATCGTAAAGACCTCCGGCAGCTTGAATTCCGGCATATCGCCGAGCGTGCGCGGGTCGGTGAGATAGCCTGTCAGTGCGGATGCCGCAGCGGTTTCCGGCGAAACAAGATAGATCTGACCGTCCTTTGTGCCGGAGCGGCCTTCAAAGTTGCGGTTGAAGGTGCGCAGCGAAATACCTGCGGAGTTCGGGGACTGTCCCATGCCGATGCAGGGGCCGCATGCGGATTCGAGGATTCTAGCGCCTGCGTCGATCATATCGCCGAGGCAGCCGTTTGCCGCGATCATGTTGAGCACCTGCTTGGAGCCCGGTGCGATCGACAGCGAAACATCCGGATGCACGGTCTTGCCCTTCAGGATGTAGGCGACCTTCATCATATCGAGCAGCGAGGAATTCGTGCAGGAGCCGATGCAGACCTGGTCGATCTTCAGCCTGCCGATTTCGCTCATGGATTTGACATTGTCGGGGGAGTGCGGGCAGGCAGCCAGCGGCTCCAGCTTCGAGAGGTCGATGTCGATGACCTCATCGTACACGGCATCCTCGTCTGCTGCCAGCGGAATCCAGACCTCCTCACGCTTCTGCGCTTTGAGGAAGGCTTTTGTCATCTCATCGGACGGGAAGACCGAAGTTGTTGCGCCGAGCTCTGCGCCCATGTTCGTGATTGTGGCACGCTCCGGAACGGTCAGCGTCTTCACGCCCTCGCCGGTGTATTCGATGACCTTGCCGACGCCGCCCTTGACGGACATTCTGCGCAGCACCTCAAGGATGACGTCCTTTGCGGCGACCCACGGGCTGAGCTTGCCGGTCAGTCTGACATTGACGACCTTCGGACACGTGATATAGTATGCACCGCCGCCCATTGCGACAGCGACGTCAAGGCCGCCTGCGCCGATTGCCAGCATGCCCAGGCCGCCGCCGGTCGGGGTGTGGGAGTCTGAGCCGATCAGCGTTTTGCCCGGAATGCCGAAGCGCTCCAGATGTACCTGATGGCAGATGCCGTTGCCCGGACGGGAGAAGAAAAGGCCGTGCTTTTTTGCACAGTAGCCGATGAAGCGGTGATCGTCCGCATTCTCAAAGCCGTTCTGGAGGGTGTTGTGGTCGATGTATGCGACGGAGCGCTCGGTGCGGACGCGCGGAACGCCCATTGCCTCGAATTCGAGGTAGGCCATGGTTCCGGTTGCATCCTGCGTGAGCGTCTGGTCGATGCGGATGCCGATTTCGGTGCCGCGCTCCAGCTTGCCCTCAACGAGATGCGCCGAGAGGATTTTTTCAGTCATGGTAAGACCCATTTTTAGATTCCTGCCTTTCATCAGAGAAATATACTCTTATATTTTACACCAAAACAGGTTGTTTTGTCAAGTGATTTTTCAGATCGGGAATGTTATTTCGGGGATTTTCGGCACGTAACCGGCGAAGCCGTGTTCTCCTTAAGTTGTTAGCATTGCGTCACTAAGCCCCCTCTTTTTGCGCTTTTGAACGATAGGGTGTTTCGCCGTCTGCGGACGGCCGCTCCCCGCAACTGCGCGTTGCTTGACGGCGGAACGGATGTATGCTATAATGCAGACAAAGGAGGGGTGCAAAAATGGAACCGAAAACAATCCTTCACGATCTGCGCGTCAAAAACGGATACTCGCAGGATGCGCTTGCAGAACAGGTATATGTGACCCGTCAGGCGGTTTCGCGCTGGGAGACCGGCGATACCGTGCCGAATACGGAAACACTGAAGCTGCTCTCAAAGCTGTACGGCGTTTCGATCAATACGCTGCTGGGTTCTCCGCGGGAGCTGGTCTGTCAGTGCTGCGGAATGCCGCTCGATGACACGCAGATCAGCAGGGAGCGGGACGGCTCTCTGAACGAGAATTACTGCAAATGGTGCTATGCGGACGGCACGTACATGTACAGCGATCTGGATAATCTCATTGACGTCTGCGTCAGAAATATGCCGCGGGAAGGGCATACGGAGGATGAGATACGGGCGTATCTGCGGCAGAAGCTCCCGCAGCTCGATTACTGGAAGCGGCAGGCAGAGCTCGGCGACGGCGGCAGATTCGAGGAATTCAAGCAGTCGCTCATCCGCGAGATCAATGACCTGCACATAGCGGACATGCCGGAGCTGAAAACGCTGAATGCGCTGGTCGGCAGCTATGTCAATTTGCCGTTCCGGCTCCCGAACGGCCTGACCGTGAAATTTCTCGATGACGGCACAACCTATCTGGGCAATCAGCTCGAAGCGGAGTCCGGCTGCGGACGGTGCTTCGGCGTGCTCGCAAATACCGATTTCATCCTGATCTGCACCTATGACGCAGGCGGGGAAAACCCGGAGCTTGTAATGTTCAAAAAACGGTAACGGAACAGCCCGGAGGCAGTGTATGGCCTCCGGGCTCGGCCGCGTCCGGATGATTCTTCACAGTTCACAAAATGTTCACAATTTGTTCATAGACAAAACGCGCGGAATATGGTATAATAAATAGACCGTTTACGCGGATGCGGGGTTTTGCCTGCCCCTTTGCAGGAGGTCTTCACCTTCCCGTACCTGCGTTTACCGGATTACATCAACGAAAGAGGTGAAATTCATGCTTCGTAAGGAAGAGAAGACGGAGGTCATTCTTGCGAACGCAACCCACGAGGGCGATACCGGTTCTCCTGAGGTGCAGATCGCGATTCTGACCCGCCGCATCAACGACCTGAACGCACATCTGAAGCAGCACAAGCACGACCACCACTCCTACCGCGGTCTGCTGAAGATGGTCGGCCGCAGACGTAACCTGCTCGCATACCTGAAGAAAAAGGATATCGAGCGCTACAGAGCGACCATCGAGCGTCTCGGCCTGCGTAAGTAATAAGGACGTTACGCACACGGAGGGAGGGGGGCGACCCTCTCCCTTTTCTTCGTTTCGCAGCAGTCCTTCGCTGCCTGTCTGTTTCAGCCGGGGCTTAGCATGAAATCATGCATTGCAGCCCGCTCAATGAAGTGTATGATTTTATGCTAATACGCCGGATGAACAAAAGAGAACGGACTGTACAGAATAAAAAAATCAAAATAGGAGGCTACCCAGAATGTTCGAGAATCATAAGATTTTCAAGACGACCTTCTGCGGCCGCGAGCTGACCGTCGAGACCGGAAAGACCTGTGAGCTTTCCAACGGCTCCTGCTGGGTCCGCTACGGCGATACGGTCGTCATGGCAAATGTCACCGCGAGCGAGAAGCCGCGTGACGGTATTGATTTCTTCCCGCTTTCCGTCGATTACGAGGAGCGGCTCTACTCCGTCGGCAGAATCCCCGGCAGCTTCATGAAGCGTGAGGGAAAGCCCTCTGAGCACGCAATCCTGACCTCCCGCTGCGTTGACCGCCCGATCAGACCGCTCTTCCCGAAGGATATGCGCAATGACGTTGCGGTCGTTATGACCGTGCTCGCAGTCGATCAGGATGCAATGCCCGAAATCCTCGGCATGATCGGCACATCCGTCGCGATTTCCATTTCCGATATTCCGTGGAACGGCCCGATCGGCGGCGTGGAAGTCGGTCTGGTCAACGGCGAGATCATTCTCATGCCGACCAAGGCACAGAGAGCCGAATCTGACCTGAAGCTGACCGTCGCCGCAACCGCAAACAAGATCGTCATGATCGAGGCGGGCGCCAATGAGGTGCCGGAGGATCTGATGCTCGAATGCATCCTCAAGGCTCATGAGGAGATCAAGAAGCTCGTTGCATTTATCTCCGATATCCAGAAGGAGATCGGCAAGCCCAAGTTCAGCTTCGAGTCCATGGAGGTCGATCATGACCTGTTCGATGCGATTGCGGAATTTGCACGCAAGGACGTCGAATTCGCACTCGATACCAATGACAAGAACGTGCGCGAGGCAAGACTGCTCCCGATCAAGAATGCGATTCATGAGAAGTTCGATCCGGAGAACGAGACCCGCATCGCCATGATTGACGAGTGCATTTACAAGCTCCAGAAAACCATCGTCCGCGAATGGCTCTATCAGGGCAAGCGCGTGGACGGCAGAAAGATCGACGAGATCCGTCCGCTGGCCGCTGAGGTCGGTGTGCTGCCGCGTGTCCACGGCTCCGGTCTGTTCACCCGCGGCCGGACGCAGGTTCTGACCGTCGCAACGCTCGGCCCTGTCTCCGATGCACAGCGCATCGACGGCCTCGATGAAAACGAGGAGACCAAGCGCTACATGCATCAGTACAACTTCCCGTCCTATTCCGTCGGTGAGACCAAGCCCTCCAGAGGCCCGGGACGCCGCGAGATCGGTCACGGCGCACTCGCAGAAAAGGCACTCGTGCCGGTTCTGCCGTCTGTGGATGAGTTCCCGTATGCCATGCGTCTGGTGTCTGAGGTGCTCAGCTCCAACGGTTCGACCTCGCAGGGCTCGATCTGCGGCTCGACGCTCGCACTCATGGATGCCGGCGTGCCGATTAAGGCACCGGTTGCAGGTATTTCCTGCGGCCTCATTACCAAGCCGGATTCCGACGAGTTCATGACTATGGTCGATATTCAGGGTCTTGAGGACTTCTTCGGCGATATGGACTTCAAGGTCGGCGGCACCCACAAGGGTATCACCGCGATTCAGGTCGATATCAAGGTTGACGGCCTGACCCCGGCAATCATCAAGGAAGCATTTGAAAAGACCCGCAAGGCACGTATCTACATCCTTGATGAGATTATGCTGAAGGCGATTCCGCAGTCCCGCGAGACCGTCAGTGAGTTTGCGCCGAAGATGCTCCAGACCCGCGTGCCGGTCGATAAGATCCGCGAAGTCATCGGCTCCGGCGGCAAGGTCATCCAGAAGATCTCTGCTGAGTGCGATGTCAAGATCGACATCAATGAGGACGGCAGCGTGTTCGTTTCCGGCATCGACCTCGCAAATGCAAGAAAGGCAATCCAGATCATTGATACGATCGCAAACGGCCCGGAGATCGGCGCAATCTACAAGGGCAAGGTCACCGGCATTCAGTCGTTCGGCGCATTCGTTGAGATCGTACCCGGCAAGGAGGGTCTTGTTCACATCTCCAAGCTGGATAAGCAGCGCGTCGAGAAAACTGAGGATGTTGTTTCGCTGGGCGATGAGATCGTCGTCAAGGTCATGGAGATCGACGATGTCAAGGGCAAGATCAGCCTTTCCAGAAAGGATGCACTTGCGGAGCTGGAAGCGAGAAAACAGCTCGTTCAGGACTAATACTGTTCCCCCGGTGCAGCCGCGCCGGGGGATTGCTTTTGGGGGTGCAGGCAGAATGACAACGCCGATTGCAGACTTTGCGGCGCAGTATGCGCGGACGGGTGCCGTGCGGATGCATATGCCCGGGCATAAGGGAAAGCCGGTGCTGGGCTGTGAGCCGGCCGATCTGACGGAAATCGCTGGAGCAGATGAGCTGTTTGCTCCGGCCGGCATCATCGCGGAGAGCGAGGCCAATGCGGGCCGGCTGTTCGGGTGCCGGACGCTCTATTCTGCGGAGGGCTCGTCACTCTGCATCCGTGCGATGCTGTATCTGGCGGTGCTGCATGCGCGGGAGACCGGAAAAAAACCGGTCATCGCCGCAGCACGGAATGCGCACAGGACGTTCCTGACGGCGGCTGTCCTGCTGGATTTTGAAATTCGCTGGCTGCCGCATCCGGCGGGGGCGGATTATCTGTCCGGCTGCATGACACCGGAGCAGCTCCGCCCGCTTGCGGATGACCCGCCCGCTGCACTGTATCTCACCAGCCCGGATTATCTGGGGAATCTCTGCGATATCCGCGCGGCTGCGCGATTTTGCCGCGAGAACGGCATACTGCTGCTTGTCGATAATGCGCACGGTGCCTACCTGAAATTTCTGCCGGAATCGCTGCACCCGGCCGATCTCGGTGCCGATCTCTGCTGCGATTCCGCACACAAAACGCTTCCGGTGCTCACCGGCGGTGCATATCTGCATATTGCGGCACATGCGCCGGAGGTCTGCAAAAGCCGGGCACGCGCGGCGATGGGGCTGTTTGCCTCGACGAGCCCGAGCTATCTGATTCTTCAGTCGCTCGATCGCTGCAATCAATATCTGCATGACGGATATTCCGCGAAGCTGCGCGATTTTCTTGCGCTTGTGCGTGCGCTGCGCGGGCAGCTCTCGGAGTCCGGCTGGCAGCTCTGCGGTGAGGAGCCGATGAAGCTGACGCTTCTGCCGAAGGCGTTTGGCTATACCGGCACCGCACTGGCGGAAATTCTGCAAAATGAACGAATCTTCTGCGAATTCGCAGACCGCGATCATCTTGTGCTGATGCCGTCGCCGGAAAATACCCGTGCGGAGCTTCATCGCGTCGGGCATGTACTGTGCGGCCTTCCGCGCCGCAGCCCCCTGACGGATGCGCCCCCGCCGCTTCCGGAGCCGGAGCGGGCGGTGTCTCCGCGGGAAGCCGCGCTTTCCCCGTCTGAGGTGCTCCCGGTGCGTCAGTGCATCGGGCGGGTCTGCGCCGATCTGAGCGTGTCCTGTCCGCCGGCTGTCCCGATCGTGATGTGCGGGGAGCGCATCACTGCCGGTGCGGTTTCGTGCATGGAATATTACGGCACGGAGCAGTGCGCCGTGCTGCGGCAGACCGGTACAACTGCCACTTGAATCAAATATTTGACAAATCTTCAGCCTGCGAAAATTATCGCAAAACCTGTACTTATAAATTTACTGCTTTTTTTTGCTAAGCTATTGAAATTTACGCAAAAATATGATATAATAACTGCAAATAAAAAAACCGTATCGCCGTCTTCGGCTGTACGAAAATGCATAGTGGATTCTTCGCACGGTCTTTTGAAACTGACGAAACAAGACTGATTGTATTGATTAAGGAGGAATCATCATGAAAAAACGATTTGCCGTATGCGCGGCTTTGTCCGCTCTGCTTGCTGTATCGGCGCTGCCGGCTGTGTCTGCCTCTGCCGCTGTGCCCTACAGCCCAACCCGACCGGCAGACGACAGCATCGAAACGACCTCGCTGACAAAATATCTTGTCATGGATAAGGATGCATCTGTTCCGGTTGCGACCTTTACTTATTCCCTTGCGCCCGGAACGGCAATCTCTGATCCCGCAGAGGGCAAGCTGGCCGTAATTCCCGGCATTACAACGGGCGTGAGCGGCGGTTCCGGTGCGACGGCGCCGGGTGTACGCTTTGCCCCTGAAGATTCTGCTCGCTTGGAAAGTGCAAAGCTCACTGCGGATTCTCCGGTATTCAAGACACCGGACGATACCGATGAAAAGTATGTAACGAAAGATGCTGTTTTCGATTTTTCCGGTGTGGCTTTCACCGAACCGGGCGTGTACCGCTATATTGTTACCGAAGACGACGGTACGAATCAGGGTGTGACAAACGGCTTTGAGGGAACCGGGGCGGATGCGCTGACTGTCCGCACGCTCGATGTGTATGTCGAAAACGCATTCGACGCAAATAATGAAATCATAACAGACAGTGACGGAAAGCCGCAGCTCAAAATAACCGGCTATGTCTGGTATGACGGCACGGTTACAACTGCTCCGAGCGCTGAGGAGAACATGGATGCAGAACCGCCTGTATCCGGAAAGCCGGAAGGCTCTACAAAGCGCCCGTACATCACGAACTACTACGATACTGCAAATCTGACCTTTGCAAAGGCCGTTAAGGGCAATCAGGGCTCCAGAGACAAGTATTTCAAGTTTACGCTGGTAATCAGCAACCTCAAAGAAGCCGGTACACTAATGAATGTTGACATTACGAATGCAAGCAATGCCGTTCCCGCTTCGCCGAATGCAGCAACACGCACAGGTTATGCCCAAAAAACGAATCCGCAGCAGCTTGAAGTTGATGTCGAAAAAACGATCCCTAACAACGGCTACAAGGTCGAATCCGTAACCGTCGGAACGGGTACGGATACGAGCACAACCTACACGCTGACCGCTGAGTATTATTTGCAGCACGGCCAGTATATTACGGTTCAGGGAGTGCCCAAGGGCGCATCCTATTCCCTGACCGAGGATGCGGAGGATTACACCTCAGCAGCGAGCATTACTGCGGCAGACAGCTTCCTGAACTATGATGGTAGAGAAGGAAACGATGCGCTCAGCGGTTCTATGTCAGACACAATCGGAGATGCTGATATTTACATGGGCTTCACCAACACCCGCAGCGGTGTGATTCCGACCGGCGTTCTGCTGACAGTTGCAGGCTCGGCAGGCGTTTGTGCGGTCGGCCTCGGCGGTGCGCTGTTCTTCTGGATCAAGAGCCGCCGCCGGAAGGATGACGGAGAAGAATAAACCGAATTGCTGAAATTCTGGAAACTCCTGAACGGTCTGTATGAGCGCCTGCTGATACTGCTGTTTGTTCTGGTATTTCTGGTCGGCCTTTGGCAGATGTATGACAATTACTACATGTTTAATCATGCATCTGACCGGAGCTTCCTGCGGTATAAGCCGGGCAGCACTGCCGCTGAGACAGTGCGCAGCTCACCGATTTCAGACGAAATGATCGGCTGGCTGACGATCGACGGAACCTCGATTGACTTCCCCGTGATGCAGGCCGCAGATAACAGCAAATATCTCTCGACGGATGTGTTCGGGAATTATTCAATGACAGGCAGCATCTTTTTGGACAGCCGGAACAGCCCCGATTTTTCCGATTCGTTTTCGATGATCTACGGACATCATATGGAATACGGAAAAATGTTCGGCGCACTGGACGATTTCTTGAATGATGCATATTTGCATGCACACGCGACCGGCACGCTGATGCTGGGACGCGACGGAAGCGTGCAGTATCCGCTGGAGGTTCTGGCCGGGCTTCGTGTCAGCGTCAGAGAGCGTTCAGTGTTTGACCTCGATCAAAAGGAAGCACGGGAATACCTCAGCGCGCAGACCGGCATTGACCTTTCTGCCCGCGGGGAGCCGCTTGTGGCTCTTTCAACCTGTCAGGAGGCCAGCTCGCTGTCAAGAATTGTCGTGCTTTGCTGCCTGAAGCAGTCAGAATCATAAACCCAACTGAGGGAGGGAAAACATGAGTTTTCCCTCCCTCAGTTGGCCATTAAGAATTCCATATAATAAAAAGCATGTACTTCCTTTCATTTTGATGAATATGGGATTTCAAAGGGACAGTGTCCCACCGCTGCGCTGAGGTGGTTTTTGCAAAGCGAGCGATACCTTTCTCTACAGAATGAGGTATCTGATTGATTACGGCCTGTTTTTGCCTGCGGAATCCTGTTCTGCTTTCCGTGCGCGGCTGCGGAAGCTGCTGGGCGTGATGCCGCAGTGCATGCGGAACTGCCGCGAAAAATGCTCATAGCTGTTGTAGCCGCACTGCGCCGCAATATCCTGAACGGTCATATTGGTCGTCTGAAGCAGCATGCGTGCGCGCCCCAGCCGGCTCTCGATGAGATCCTGCATGAAGGTCACGCCGAACTGCTGCCGATAGTGATGCTGAAATGAGGAGCGGCTCATGCGAAGCTCCTGCGATGCCCGATCGACGGACCAGTCCAGATAAGGCATGCTGTAAATCCTGTTGCGGATAATCATCAAATTCTCATACTGCGCATTGTGCGGTATCATGTTCCGTTCGTGCAGGCATTCGCTCACCTTGTTGCACATCAGCCAGAAGTGATGCCCGATCGAATCCGCCTTGTGCAGATGATTGGAGCCGTTTTCATCCGCCACGGATTTGATGCAGTAGCTGTAAAGCTCAATATGCTCCAGCGGAATCGGCGTCGCCCACGGAATATACTTTTTGCGGAACCACTCATCCTCACCGTTTTCAAACAAAAAGTGTATCCAGTCCAGGAAAAGACACTGATGCGGTGCGGCGCGGAAATACTGCGCCATACCCTCCGGATAAACGAAAAATGTTCTCGCGGGAACGCGGATATCCTCGCCGTTCAGCGTAATAATTGCCTCTGATTTCAGCAGCAGAAGCAGGTTGTCGCCGCTGCCCTGCGGACGGCTTACGGCATAGCCCGGATCAAACCGGCGGTCGTATCCGACACTGTTCAGAATCATCAAAATCGCCTCCGAATATTTGCACAAAGTATCATATAATATGTATTATACCCTATTCCATTTCATTTGTCAATCATTTATAATAGAATTACAGGCAGTGAGTAACCTGTGTTTGCGCGGGCTGTTTCTCCGGCACTGCATGCCGCATGTGCTCATGTGTAACGGGTAGCATGAGCCTGCCGATGTGCAGTGTTCGGGGACGGTCGCAGAGGGAACTGTTTGCAGCCCCGCATCCAAATTGACTTGCCGGAGAACCGGCAGAGAGGGGAGTTTTTATCCATGAAAAAAAGGCATCTCAGGAGAGGCTTGTCGGTCATCACCGCATGTGTGATTCTGACCGCGGCAGCACAGACAGTTGTACCGATGTCTGCTTCCGCAGCGGCAAACCTCATCACCAACTCGACCTTCGAGAGCGGCACGACCGACTGGGCAATCTACAAGGAAAGCGGCGGCGCAGCAACGCTGTCTACCGACGCCGGCAGACTTGCCGTCAACATCAGCTCGCTGGGCAAGGTGAATTACGCCGTGCAGGCATATTACGATATCGTTCCGCTGTATCAGAACGGTGTGTATCATGTTCACTTTGAGATCTCCTGCACACACAAGCGCTTTGTGGAGTTCATGATCCAGCAGAACGGCGGCACCTATCAGGCCTACACATGGCAGGGCCTCGAACTGACACCCGAAACGCAGATCGTTGACTATGAGTTTACCATGAAAAAAGAAACAGATATTATGACGAAGCTCTGCTTCAATCTCGGCATTCAGTCTGAAAAGGATCCGGAATTCAATGAGGCGAATACCGTCTATCTCGATAATATGACGCTCGAGCTCGTTGATGACAGTGCCGTCGATTATTCGACGATCGGCCCGTACCAGGCTCCGATCATTGCAAATCAGGTTGGCTACCGCACCAACGATAAAAAGACCGCTGTCGTCCGCAAGGACGGTCAGTCGGAATTCAAGGTCGTCAATGCCGATACCGGCGCTGTGGCGTATACCGGTACGCTTTCCGAAGGCATCAGCAATTCCAGTGCCAATGAGACCGATTACATCGCCGATTTCTCCGAGGTCAAGGATGCAGGCACGTATTATATCACCTGCGGCAGTCTGGACAAGTCCTATCCGTTCGTGATCGCTGACAATCCCTATGAAAAGCTCGCAGCGGATACGGTCCGCATGTTCTATCTCCAGCGCTGCGGCTGCAAGATCGAGGACGCTGACTTCAGTCACGCATCCTGCCACGATACCATGGCAACGATCTACGGCACCTCCGATAAAATCGACGTGACCGGCGGCTGGCATGATGCCGGCGACTACGGCAGATATACCGTTGCGGGCGCAAAGGCTGTTGCCGACCTGCTCTATGCATATCAGGCAAATCCGTCCATGTTCAGCGACAGCATCGGCATTCCCGAGAGCGGAAACGGCGTTCCGGATATCCTCGATGAGGTCAAGTATGAGCTTGACTGGATGCTGAAGATGCAGGCTGCTGACGGCGGTGTGTATCATAAGGTCACCTGCGAGACATTCCCGGGCTATGTCATGCCGACAGCAGAGACAAAGCCGCTGATCGTCACACCGGTCTCGACCACCGCAACCGCTGACTTCTGCGCATGCATGGCAATGGCAGCAGAGTTCTACAAGGATATCAACAAGGACTACGCAGACAAGTGCCTCGCAGCAGCGAAGAAGGCATGGAGCTTCCTTGAAGCACATCCGGAATTCATCTACAAGAATCCGTCCGATATCTCGACCGGTGATTACGGCGACAAGCGCGACTCCGATGAGCGCTACTGGGCAGCCTGCCAGATGTATCGCGCAACCGGCGACGCCTCCTATCTCGATAAGGCAACCTCGCTTCAGTCGGGTCTGGACTGGTCTACCGTCGGTGACTACGGCAATATCGCACTCGCCACCATGGAGGAAAACGATACCAACAAATCCTACCGCGACAAGGCGATCGCAAGCATCGCGGCAAGCGCTGAAAATGCAAAGTCGATCGTCAACAGCAGCCCATACGGCTCCCCGATCACCAAGTACAACTGGGGCAGCAATATGACGATCGCAAATGCCGGTATCCTGCTCGCGATGAACGGCAATCAGGATGAGGCAAATGAGGTCATGAATTATCTGCTCGGCAAGAATCCGCTCGGCACCTGCTTCGTGACCGGCTTCGGCACCGTTTCGCCGGAGAATCCGCATCACCGTCCGTCTATGGCGGTCGGCAAGGCACAGCCCGGCATGCTGGTCGGCGGCGTCAACTCCAGTCTGGAGGACAGCGCGGCAAAGGCCTACTGTAAGACCGCTCCCGCAGCAAAGTGCTACATCGACAATGCCGAGAGCTATTCGACCAACGAGATCACGATTTACTGGAATTCTCCGCTGGTGTATCTGCTGGCGGTCTCCGAGGCAGCACAGAACACGCAGATCGACCCGCCGCAGCCTCAGAAGGTCGTCTGGGGTGATATCGACGATAACGGCGAAGTGGATATCAAGGATGCCGTGCTGTTTGCGCGTGTCATCGGTGACGACGAGACGCTTGCCGAAGGCGAATATACCGATCAGGGCAAGGCAAATTCCGATGTGACGCATGACGGCACGACCGATGCGAACGACCTGAATAAGCTGATGAGCTACCTTGCAAAGTTCATCAGGCTGGAGGATCTTGCACAAAAAAATCCTGCTCCCAGTGAGCAATGATGTAAACTGAAAAGGACTGCCGTACAAGCTGCGGCAGTCCTTTGGCATGATAGGAAACAGGAGGCTGTTATGGCAGAGCAATATCTTGTCATCCGGAAGGAATGGGCCGAAAGCGATGCGCGGCGCGATGCCGGACTGACAACCCCGCCGGAGATTGAACGCTTTGACAATATCTCTTACGGGCCGGACGAACAGTGGCATCGGCTTGATGTGTACCGTCCGCGCAGTGCGGCGGGGCGGCTGCCGGTGATCGTCAGCTTTCATGGCGGCGCATGGGTCTACGGCAGCAAGGAGGTCTATCAGTTCTATTGCATGGACCTTGCGCGGCGCGGCTTTGCCGTTGTGAATTACAGCTACCGGCTGGCGCCGGAGCACCGGTTTCCGGCTGCAATGGAGGATACAAACAGCGTTTTTGCGTGGACGCTGGCACATGCGGAGGAATTCGGCTTTGATCCGGAGGCTGTTTTTGCAGTCGGGGATTCCGCCGGGGCAATGGGCATTGCACTCTATGCCTGCGCCTTGACAAATCCGGATTATGCCGCATGCTTTCCGTTCCGCGTGCCGGCGGGACTGCGGCTGCGTGGCCTTGCGCTGAACTGCGGCATTTATGCGGCGCACGGCAGAGCTGCGGAGCTTGCGGATTACCTTCCCGTGCAGGATGCAGGACGCGCCCTGCGCATGTTGCATGTGCCCGATCATGTGACGGCAGATTTTCCGCCGTCTTATGTCATGACCGCAAACCGTGATTTTCTGCACGCAGAGCCCGATTGTTTGCTGAAGGTGTTTGACCGCCTCGGCGTGCCGTACCGTTATCGCATGTACGGCGATGCGGAGCATCCGCTTGCACATGTATTCCACTGCAATATCCGTACCGAAGCAGCACAGCAGGCAAACGACGACGAATGCGCATTTTTCCGCAGCAGATTATGAATGGGGACACTGCCCTTTGGCGGAGTTCGGGGCGGAGTCACATTCATAATCATTGCGAGGCGATACCTTTATCTGCAAGCCGAAGAAGGAAAACGGGAGTTTTCCTTTTTTTTTTCATACAAACCCGAATACGCCGGAAAAATTTTCTCCGCTTAAAGACTTTTTAATCTCTGATGTGTTATAATGCAGACAGTTACACAAATCCTTCCGCTTAAAGGAGATGATCCGATGTTTTTCCGAATGCTGAAAAACGACCTCCGCAGCAAGCGCAGCCTGAATGTGATCCTGTTTCTGTTCATTACGTTCGCCTCTGCACTGGTGTTTGTCGGCGCCGCGCAGGTCTATTCCGGCCTGACCGGAAATGACTATACGCGGCGGGTCTGCCATTCGACCGATGCCGTGATCGGCTTCCGGTTCAATGCGGCTTTCCGTGATGAAAAGGTCGAAGCAATCAGCGGACTCCTGAACGAATGCGACGGCATCACGTCGTACTGTTTCCGCGAGAGGGTTCAGGCAGATTCCGAATGCATTGATTTTCCGAATTATGATGAAAAGGAATCGCCGTCATTCCTCGATCGCTCGCATGTCATAACCAAAATGAACACAGACTATGATCTGGTGTTCGATACCGATGACAAGCCGTTTTATGTCAAAAACGGACAGGTCGCGCTGTCAGTCTGGCTTCGTGATCTCACCGGTGCGCAGGTCGGCGACAAGGTGCGGATCACGACCGATCTGGGCTATACCTACGAGCTGGAAATCGGGGCCTTCTTTAAATCGAAGTATAAGTCCATGTACATTCTCTCCGATGCCGACTATGAGAAGATTGCGCAGGAATTCCCGGTTCGGATCGGACAGTTCGCGCTGTGTATGCCGATACCGGATCACGCGCTGCTCGAATCTCTCTCGGTGAAGATTGTCAATGAAAGCGGCACCAATGTCGGATACAGCATCACCAGCCAGAGCGGCTCTGATGATGAGATCATTGCGAATATCGTTTCGGTTTTTCTGGTGCTCATCAGCGTGTTCATGATTTTGCTGATCCTCATGACGATCCGCTTCACGATGATCGCGGCGCTGAAGGAGGAGGAGAAGGAGATCGGCATGATGCGTGCAATCGGCGTGGATTCGCTGAAATTCCGCTGGCTGTTTGCCGCAAAGTATATCGCATTTGCTTTGATCGGCGGCACGATCGGTGCGCTGATCGGCTATCCGCTTTCGCGGAAGGTCGTGCTGATGTTCGGCTCCGGCAGAATCAACCCGCCGTTCCGCATCATGACGATGCTGGGCATCGCAGCCGTTGCGGGCATTGTGCTTGTGATGATTCTGTTTTCAGTGTTCGTGATGCGCAGAATGAAGCGCATTTCCGTCATCGACGCGATTCACGGCGAAAACCGCGGCGAGCGCTTCGGCAGACACACTGCATTGCATCTGCATAAGCGGCGCATCATGCCCGTGCCGCTTTATCTGGCGATTTCGGACATCCTGACGCGGTTCAAGCGTTACATCTTCCTCATTCTCGCCTATACGCTCGGTGCTTCGATCATTCTGCTGACCGGCTCGCTCCGGCATTCCGTCCTGAATCCTTCCTTTGCGCGCTATTTCCTGATGACGGAAATTGATTTTGCAACAAATTTCAGTGACGAAGCGATTGCGGAATATCTGGAACGTGAGGAATACGACGGCATCCCGTTCTATGAGCAGCTCAATACGGAAATGAAAGAGGCGGGCATCCCCGCACATATCGAAATGCACAAATCCACAAACGCAGTATGGACGAAAAACGGTATGCCGATCACAGACACATATTTCTGCTACGATCTGCCGGACAATGAAAAGCTGACCTACCGCAAGGGCGGGCGTGCGCCGAAGCTCGAAAACGAGATCGCAATGAGCTGGTTTTCGGCAAAAGCATACGGGATTTCGCTCGGCGATACGCTCACATTCTCATTCACCACGCTTGATTACGCAGACGGCGAGCTGAAGCAGAACGAGACCGAAAAACAGTTTGTCGTGACGGCCTTTGCAGATTTTTCCGAGCAGAATATGCCCTATATCATCGCCGGAACGGAATTCACGCTGCCGGATGAGGGATCGTCAGGCGGATACGACATTCTCGGCTTTGTCATCGACTCCGATGACAAGGAGGGCGTGTTCAGGCAGATCTGCGACAAATACGGCAGAGAAAACATCATGACCTCGCAGGAATATATTGAGGATATGCTGGAGGACTACGACTTCGTGCTGACATTGCTGATGAAGGTCATGACGGGAACGGTGCTGTTCGTGAACATTCTCATCACCGCGCTGTATCTCAATATTTTCATTGCGGAGGACACGCCGGAGATCGCGCTGCTCAAGAGCCTCGGCTTCCGGGAACGGTCCGTGAAGCACTGGCAGAATCTGCGGATGCTGCTTCTGACCGTTCTGGCACTGATTGTAACGGTGATTTTGTACCATACCGCGATTGCAGCAGCGGCAGATATCCTGTTTGAGCAGTTTATCGGGCTGACCGGCTTCCGGTTCGAGCCGTTCCCGCTGTTTGTTTACGTCCTGACGCCGCTTATGGTGATCGGCACGGTGCTGATTCCGACCGTGCTGCGGATGCGCACCGTCAAGCATATCGACATCCGCCAGATGAATGAAGAATAAGGAGGGCTCCGCTATGAGTCAGGTATTATCCGTCACCGATCTCTGCAAGACTTTTATTATCCGCAGCAACAGCAATAACGTTTTGTGCAATGTCAATTTTACAATGAATGACGGCGAATTCGTCACGGTCATGGGGCCCAGCGGCAGCGGCAAATCGACGCTGCTCTATACGGTCAGCGGCATGGACGCGCCGACCTCCGGCGAGGTGAAATTCGCAGACAGGTCGCTTGCCGGCATGAAGCCGAAGGAGCTGAACCGCCTGCGCCTCACCGAAATGGGCTTCATCTTCCAGCAGATGTACATGATGAAAAAGCTCAGCATTCTCGACAACATCGTGCTGCCGGGGTATCAGGCGGGCACAGCCCGGAAGGAGGTCAATGCCCGCGCTGAATCGCTGATGCGCAGGCTCGGCATCATTGACACCGCTGACCGCAGCATCAATGAGGTCTCCGGCGGACAGCTTCAGCGCGCCTGCCTCTGCCGTGCGCTGATTAACGAACCGAAGGTGATCTTTGCCGATGAGCCGACCGGTGCGCTGAATTCCAAGGCGGCGAGTGATGTGATGCGCGAGCTGACTGCCGCAAACCGCGAGGGCACCGGCATCCTCATGGTCACGCACAGCGAGCGTGTCGCTGCACAGAGTGAGCGCGTAATCTATCTGGTGGACGGCGGCATTCAGGGCGAGCTGCAGCTCGGCAGGCTCACAGATGAAGCCGAGCTGAACAGCCGCGAGAAAAGGCTCCGGACATGGCTGAGCGATCTGGGCTGGTAAGGGGGCGCGAACATGAAACGAAAGATGATCTGCACAGCGGCGGCGGCAATGTTCCTGCTGACCTGCGGGTGCAGTGAGCCGACCTATGACGGCTTCTCCGTGCCGGAACAGGAAAAAAGCACCCTTCAGCCCGTCGGCGATCTGACGACCGGCAACTGCTATGAGGGCATCGAACCGACCGCTGAGCCGACAAAAGCGGAGTTTTCCTCCGCTGACGGCCTTTGCGTGATCCGGCAGAAAACGCATTATTATGACATCACGCTTGATCTGACGCAGGGCGATCATTTCGCTGCCGGCAAAGCCTATGCCGAGGCGATTCTGAAGGCGATTCCGGATTATCGTGTGCTGATGGACGGCTATCTGCACGAAAACATCCGTGTCGCATTCCCGGAAACGAAGAACGATGACGTATATGATATCCTGATAAAGCGCGTGGATGCGCTGACGGATGCGCTGCAAAAGGATTACCGGGAGGAGCTGCGCGGGTTTGCGGATGTGATGGCGGACGCTGAGAAGCCGTTTGCCGATGACGGCATGATCTCGGAATATGAGGCAAATCTGCTTCATATGGTTCCGGATATCCTTCGGACGACCGCGTGCAGCGCGATCTCTGCGGACGGCAGCCGCACGGCCTCCGGCAAACGCCTGAGCGCGAGACTGCTGGAATGGGATCTGGGCAAGGGAAACAAAATGTGTTCCGCACACTGCGTTCTGCACCTCGAAAACGGAGACAGTTCGCTGATCTCCGTCACGAGTGTCGGCCTGCTGGACGTCATCACGGGTATCAACCAAAACGGCGTGTTTGCAGGCGACCTCGACGTCGGCTCCTATGATACGGAATATACCGCAGAGGGAAAGAGCAGCTATTCCTTTGCCATGCGCGAGGGACTGGAAACATGCAGCACGGCGCGGGAATTCGGCGCGTTCATAACAGCGGATGCGGAGCGGTATCCCTACGCGCACAATGTGTTCATCACCGATGCGGAGGATGCGTTCGTCGCGGAAAACTGTGTTTCCCCCAACGAGGGCAGCGCTGTCCTGCGCGATGCGGACACGCCGCTGTGCAAGGGTGTCGAATGGGATGCAGAGGGCTGCATCTGCGCGGTCAATTCGTTTGTGTCTGCCGATCTGCCGGAATTCATGACGATCAACGAGAACAATATTGTCCGCTGGGAGAAATACAACAAACTGTTTGCGACAGACGAAAAGCTGACGGTCTCCCGCTTCAAAGACCTGCTGACCAGTGAGCAGACGGATACTTCGCTTGTCAATATCCGCAGCGACGGGCTGGTTTTCCTGCTGATCGCAGACTATGACACCAACCGCATTCAGGCGGCATTCACGACCACGGACGGCGTGACCGATACACCGGAATTCTCCGATCTCGGCAGCTTTCGGTGAATTGTCAGGCAGTGCCGATAACAGTTCGGACAGCACCTCATTGTGAAGTGCTGTCCGTTTTTTTGCATTACAATTATTCCCGGTTTTTCAGGACTTCCGCAGGCGAAATGCGGTTGATCTTCCGGATCAGAAGCCGGTTGATGACGAAATAAACCGCAATGACTGCCACATAAATGGCCGCATACAGATACCACGGAAATGCGAGCTTCATGGAGCACGCAACATTGCAGATAAAGCTCGGATAGATCGCATCCATGGCGGCTTTTGCAAGCGGTACGGCAATCAGTGCGCCGACCGCAACAATCAGCAGATTGCCGTTGAGATACAGCGACCGGATCTCCCGCGGACGGTAGCCGAATATCTTAATCAGCGAAATACCCATTGCGCTGCGGTCGATCATCACACCCATCATCAGATACATGACAACGCAGAAAATCACCGTGCCTGCTGAGAGCATCGTCACAACAAGCGAGAACATCAGATCAACAAATACACTCGCGCTTTGTTCGATATCCGCCTTCGACGTCACAGAATAAAGCCTGCCCTCGTCAATATCAAGCACGCAGTCAGAATAGACCGCATTGAAATAATCCGCATCCTGACCGAACAGCTCGCGCATACTGTCAATATCCATGAAGATCGTGAAGCCGACAGAATAATCACTGATTCCGGTTACGGTAAAGCTGTAATCCGCATCGGCAGCAGCATCGTGAAAGATCACGCGGTCGCCGGTTTTGTAACCGTACCGCTCCACCAGAGAGGAATTGATAACCGCCTTATTTTTGCCCTTTTCCGGCTTTGCATCGAAGTATTTGTTGTCGCCGTCAATGCCGATGACCGTCACATCCAGCGTGTAGCCCATGCAGTCCGTACTGAGCGTTTCGATATAGGCTGCCTCGCCGTTTTCGGGAACAGTTTTCTCCGGGTATTTGTAGAGATACTGATACGCATATTTCGTATCTGCGATCGTATCATCATTTACCGCCTTGCACATCACATAGCAGTCCAGTCCCAGAATCACGACCATGACGGAGACCAGCATGCCAAGCACTGTTGCGATTGCCGAGCGGGATTCGCGGACAAGCTGACGGATTGCAAACAGCAGGGGAAAGCGTTTCGTTTTCAGAGAAAACTGTCTGTAGCTGCCCGCAGACTGCTCGTTTTTCATCAGGGAAAGAGCGGTGCGCGAGAGCTTTTTGTTGATGACAACGGCGTTCACCAGCGCAGAAATCAGCGGCGGAATGACAAGCGCATAAATGACCAGATACGCCGGAAAGATCACGTCAAAAACCGGCAGCGAGAAGTACGCATAGGAATCCTGCGCCTGCGATTGCACGCCGAATCCGAAGCCGAGTGCCGCGCCGGCCAGTGCTGCGAAAAAAGCAACCAAAGTCGGCATGGTGATGTAATGCAGCATGAGATTTTTCTTCTTCACGCCGAGTGCATAGAGCGCACCGATAACGCTTTGCTCCTGCTCAATCTGATGCACGACAAACACCGAAAGCACATACGCAAACAGCGCAAGAATGATGATTCCGGCGACCAGTCCGGCGTTTTTGTCCATGATGACATCACCGGCCGCGGCCGCAATGCGGATGTTGTCCTCTGCGGTGACGAAGGAGGTCAGATTCTCGATTTCAAGATCAAACACCTCGTCCAGCAGTTCTCCGGTCTGATTCTGCAATTCGCCGATTCCGTCCGCCAGTTTCTCCGCACTGTCTGCTGCATCCCTGATGTTTTCATCGAATCTGCTGTATTTCTGCAAGCCGTCGGCAAGCGCATCCGCGCCGTCATGCAGGTCGATGATGCCGGCTTCGATGTCGCGGCGCTCCTGCAAATAATCGTCAACCGTTTCGCGGAAATACTTGTTTTCGATCTGCTCCGGCTCGATTTTGATTTTCCTGATCTGTTCCTTCAGCTCGTCATTTGTTGTATTGCCGAGCCGGTAGGCATAGGTGTATTCTTCGGCATTTTGATCGCCGTTTTCTTTGATTGCATCATACTGTGAACCGGTCACAAACAGCAGTCCGAATGCATTTTTGTCAACAGCGGTATCGCTGAATTTTGCAATGCACATATCGTAGTCCGGTACAGAGCCGATGCCCGTGATTCTGAATTCCGTGCCGCCCGCTTTGACCGTATCACCGATGTGCAGATGATGCGCTTCGGCATATCCTTTTTCAATGACGGCTTCACCGTTTTGTTCTGCGATTGTACCTTCGTCAAGCTGAATCAGGTCAATTTTGTTACGGTTCCGGAATAGCCGCAATGTCGTATTTTCGTCCGTTTTGAGGTCAAATGAAAACATCGGTTCAATCGTAGTTCCGTCTTCTGTCAGACCGTTCAGATCATCATCGCTGAGCGGCAGAAACACCGTAAACTGTCCGTCCTCGACCATATTGACCGACTTTTTGTTTTCGGTTCCCTGAATAATCATTTCGGACGAACCGACGATTGAAATGGCCAGATATATTCCCATGACAAACAGCAGAAACAATGCCAGATACCGCCCGAAATTTGCCCGCAGATCGCGCAGGAGCCGTTTTCTGAGTACCTTGTTCATCACAGATCCTCCAGTTCGGCGGCGGGCGTTCTGGTCTCGTTCATGTACTCCTTTTTCACCAGTCCGTCCTTGATGATGATGACCTTATGCACCATGTTTTTGATCGAATTGTTATGCGTGACGATCAGCATGGTCGTGCCGTATTTCGCGTTGATTTCTTCGAGCAGTACGAGAATGTCGCGGCTTGTTTTGGAGTCCAGCGCGCCGGTCGGTTCATCGCAGAGCAGCAGCTTCGGATTCTTGATGAGCGCCCGTGCGATCGCCGTTCTTTGCTGCTGACCGCCGGAGAGCTGCGCCGGAAACTTGTTCTGATGCTCCGTCAGACCGAGCGTTTCAAGCAGTTCGTCCATGTCAAGCGGCTTTTCTGCAATATGCTGGCAGATCTGGATATTTTCGCGCACCGTCAGATTCGGCACGAGATTGTAGAACTGAAAAATGAAGCCGAGATTATCGCGGCGGTAATCCGAGAGCTGTGCCGGCTTCAACCCGAAGATTTCCTTTCCGTCTACCGTGATCGAGCCGGAATCCATGGTATCCAGTCCGCCGATGCAGTTGAGCAGCGTGGATTTTCCGGAACCGCTTGTGCCCTGAATCACACACATCTGTCCGCACTCCAGCCCCGTGCTGATGCCCTTCAGCACCTGCACATAGCTTGTGTCCTTGCCGTAGCTTTTCTTGACATCCTTCACCTGTAAATACATAATGCCCTCCTTGCGTTAGTTATGACTAACTTGTGGATACAGAAAGAAGATTCAGAATCTTCTTTCAATTATCATCCTCCAAAATATGTGCGAGCCAGCCTTCCACCAGCATATCCATGACCGGCTTGATCTTTTTGAGCGCTTTCTGCGGGTCAGCTTCATGCGTTACCAGATGCACATAGGCATTGATCTCAACATGAGACAGCCAATGCAGCATATATCTGTTGACGCGCTTGCCCGGAAATGCGGCAGCATATTTTTCCGCAAGCGCGAGATTGTGCTGCTCGATCATTTCAATGAAGCGGTCGATGATGCCCTCATAGCTCGAACCTGCTGACTTTTCCAGCAGAATCAGCAATGCATCGCGGTCGGCATAGAGCATGGAGATCATTGCTTCCGCAAAGTCATCATGATCGCCGGTATGATGCTGAAAATGCGCAATGTCCGTTGCCATATCATCCGAAAAATGCTGTTGAATCGTGTGCATGATTCTTTGCAGCGGTTCATCTACGACCGCACCGAACAGCCCGTTCTTATCCTTGCAGAAGAAATAAACGGCACCGGTCGTCATGCCTGCTGACGCACTGATCGACCGCAGGGACGCCTTGGCAAATCCCTTTTCCTGAAACTCCTTTTTCGCGCAGGCAATCAGCTTTTCCCGCGCTTCATATTCCTTTTCCATGATGTCACCTCCGTTCATAACAGTGTTACCTAACACTGTTATGATAACGCAAAAAGAGACCGCTGTCAACGGTCGGGGCTGAAATTCGTCATAAAGTATATAATGCGGCTGCAATTGTGAAAAATAACTGTTATCCGGTCTGCCGTGCTGAATGCCGGCAGTGCCGGGCCCGGTTTTGCTCTCATGAAGCATAACTGTTAATTACTTTCTCCTGCTCCCATTGCACTTTTTCGCATAATATGCTATAAGCCGGCAGTGCCGGCCTCCGGTTTTGCTCCCATGAAGCGTAACCGGTAATTATAATCTCCTGCTCCCATTGCACTTTTTCGCATAATATGCTATAATAATAGGGCAGAGGCAGGTGTGTGTTATGACTGATATTCTGATGATTGAGGATGACCCGGAGCTCGGCGGGCTGGTGCGCGATTTTCTTCTCCGCGCCGGTTTTTCCGTTTTGCTCTGTCCGGATGCGGAATCCGGGCTTTCGGCGCTGCGCACGGAGCCGTTCCGGCTGGTGCTGCTGGATGTAATGCTGCCGGGTATGGACGGCTGTGAGGCATGTGCAGTGCTCCGGACAACGCAGGAGATTCCCGTGCTGATGATGAGCGCCCGCAGCGATGACGAAAGCAAGCTGCTCGGCTATGAGACCGGCGCTGACGATTACATCGGAAAGCCGTTTTCCGTGCCGGTGCTGATTGCCAAGATCAAGGCGCTGCTCAGACGGAGCGGCGGTTCCGGGACAGCAGCCGTTCTCACCGGCTGCGGCATTACAGTCAATCCTGCTTCCAGACAGGTCACAAAAAACGGAATCCCGCTGCGGCTCAATGCCAAGGAATTTGAGCTTCTCCGCGTGCTGATGTCGCACCCCGGCGAAGCGCTCAGCAAGGACATGCTGTTTGATTCGGTCTGGGGTGCGGATTGCTTTACCGAGCCCGGCACGGTCAGTGTACACATTCGCTGGCTGCGCGAAAAGCTGGAGGATGATCCCAACCAGCCGCAGATCATTCGCACTGTCTGGAAGGCCGGCTATTGCTTCGGAGGCGGAAAATGAAGCCGCTGCTGCGCTTTCTGGGCGCTGCTGCCGTTGTGTTCGCAGCGCTGCTGATCGGCTTCTGCGCGGCCTTTTCTCACACGGTCAAAAAACGCGAACGTGCATTCCGCATATCGGTCAACCGCATCAACAGCGAGCTGAATGCTGCCGCCGCAGAGGGGCATGACCCGCAGAAGGTCATTCTCGAACGGCAGGCTGACTGGTCGGCGCGCTTCGGTGCAGATCTGCCGCAGCCGCCGGAATACCTCCCGGCACACAGTAGCACTGCTCCGTTTTTTTCGGATTCGGGAACAGACACCGTTGTCTGCACCGTGCAGGATGCGTCGGGGACGCTGCTCGGCTTTACGGTTTACCGCGTCCCGCATGACACTGCATCTGCGGTGAAACGGCTGATCTGCGGCGTGTTGATTTTCTGCTGGGCTGCGGTCTGCGGGGCAGCGCTGTACATTCATTTCCGTATTCTCGCGCCGTTCCGGCGGCTCTCGGAATATCCTGTCCGCATTGCGAGGCTGCGCACGGCCGAAAAGCTCCCCGAAACGGAGAACCGCTTTTTCGGCAAATACATCTGGGGCATGAATATGCTGAATGATGTGATGAAGGCGGACAGCAGGCAGATCGCGCAGATGGAATCACAGCGGCAGACAATGCTTGCTGCAATCGCGCACGGCGTCAAGACACCGATCACGAATATCCGGCTTTATGCAGAGGCGATCGGCACGGGACTTTACGACCGGAACGGCCCGGATATCCGCGAAATTGCCGGAAAAATTGCCGGGAATGCCGATAAAATCGAGGCGCTCACCGCGGAAATGATCGGAACAGCCGCAGCAGCCGTCAGTGCATATCAGCCGGAGATTGAGCCGTTTTATCTGCGTGAGCTGGCCGACCTTGTCAAACAGGAATTTGCAGCGCAGATGCAGTTCAGCCGTGTGCCGTTTTCGGTCACATGCACCGCGAACCCGATCGTTCACAGCGACAAATTCGGTCTGTTCCGCATCATTTCGCAGCTCATCGGCAATGCGCTGAAATACGGTGACGGCAGCGGCATTTCTGCTGCGATGATGCGGCAGGACGACGGCTTCTGCATCACCGTGCGCAACCGCGGCCCGCTGCTTCCCGAAAGCGAGCTGCCGTTTGTGTTCGGGAGCTTCTGGCGCGGCTCCAACGCAGCAGAAACCGAAGGCAGCGGAATCGGGCTGTATGTTTCGCAGAAGATTGCTGCGGCGCTTGGCGGCCGGGTTTTTGCACGGAGACTGCCGGAATCCGGCGAAATGGAATTTTCTGTGGTTTTTGATACAATGTAACGTGCGGCACAGGCTGCGCGTGAATATGCAAATTGCAAATGATAATTACCGGAAAGCACGATTCCGATATGATGACAGACGGAAGGAGCGTGGGGAGCATGACCACGAAGGAACGGGTGCTGGCCCTGCTGGAGGCGCACAGAGGCGAGCATTTCTCCGGGGCACAGCTAGCCGCGTCTTTGGGTGTCTCGCGGAATGCAGTCTGGAAGGCGGTCACGGAGCTGCGTGCGGCGGGCTGCCGCATTGATGCGGCCACAAACAGAGGCTATTGCTATGCCGCAGAGAATGATCTGCTGTCGGTGCAGGGAATCCTGCCGCTGCTGAGTGAGACTGCCCGTCCGCTTGCGGCGCATTTGCAGGTGTTTCCGGAGCTGGCCTCGACCAATCAGACCGCAAAGGAGCTCGCGCTCGCGGGCGCCGCGCACGGAACAGCGGTCATCGCAGAGCGGCAGACGCAGGGAAGGGGACGCTATATGCGCAGCTTCTGCTCACCGCCGGGCGGGCTGTATATCAGCATGATACTGCACCCGGACAGGCTGAATTTTGCACATATCACAACCGTTACGGCACTGGCCGGCGCGGCTGTTTGTGAGGCAGTCGAGGCAGTTTCGGGTAAAAAGCCCGGTATCAAATGGGTCAATGATGTGTTTCTGGACGGCAAAAAAATCTGCGGTATTCTGACAGAGGCCGTCACGGATATTGAAAGCGGCACGCTCGGCTGGCTCGTGCTCGGCATCGGCATCAACGTCACGACGCGCACGGAAGATTTCCCGCCGGATCTGCGGGAGATTGCCGGTTCTGTGTTCGGAGAAGATGTCCCCGGCAGCCGGAACCGCCTTGCCGCAGAGCTGCTCAACCGCATACCGGGCTGTGTGCCGGCGCCGGCGGAGGCAGAGGTCATCGGGCGCTACCGCAGCCGGCTGATGATGCTCGGCAGGCAGGTCACGGTGGTGCAGAGCGACGGAACAGAATACTCCGCAGCAGCGCTGGATATTGACGAAGCCGGACACCTGATTGTCGAAACCGCAGCGGGAGAGCGCCGGGTTTTGTCCTCCGGCGAAATCCGCATCCGGATGCAGGAATCATGAATCAGGCTGATTGTCACCCTTATAATAAAATGAGGTTGACAATTCATCTGCTCTGTGCTATAATAAACTCATAAAAAACAGCCTGCGTCCGCAGCTCTGCGGCGGCAGGCGGACGGAGGTTACCTATGGCACAGAACACACACTCTATGGCACGCACGCTTGATCTTGCGTATATCGCTGCCGGTACGGCGCTGCTCGCGGTCTGCTCGTGGATCTGCATTCCGATGACGGTGCAGTTTACCATGCAGACCTTTGCGGTATTCTTTCTGCTGATGCTGCTTGGCGGAAAGCGCGGAACAGCGTCGATTCTGGTTTATATACTGCTGGGCGCGGCAGGCGTGCCGGTCTTTTCAAAATTCACAGGCGGTCTGGGCGTTCTGTTCGACAAGACCGGCGGATATATTCTCGGATTTATGTTCACCGGCCTGATATACTGGGCAGCGGAGCGGCTGTCCGGCGGAAGGCTTTGGGTGAAGATCGCGGCGCTGACGGCAGGGCTTGCGGTCTGTTATGCCTTCGGAACGGCATGGTTTATGGTCGTGTACACGAAGGCGCACGGCACGACCGCGCTGAATGTGGTGCTTGGCTGGTGCGTGTATCCGTTTATTCTGCCCGATCTCGGAAAGCTGGTGCTGGCGGTGCTGCTGGCACGCCGGGTATCGCCGTACCTGAAGACGGGAAAGGAATAATTCTCCTGCCGGATCAATGTGAAGTCTCTCGCGCAGCCGCGGCAAAAAAGCAATGAAAGGGGCATGTATATGCCGAAATCCGATTATTCTGAGATTACGCCGGTTGATCTGCGCAATCCGTTCCGGAATCCGACCGAGGAGCCGGATTATTCGCCGGATTACCGCGAGATTGCGCCGGAGCTGACGATGCCCGGCAGCAGACTGCCGCTGTTTCCGGAGCCGACCGAACGCAAGCGCATCCGCAGATTCTTCAATATGAGCTTTCTCACGCTGATGTTCGGATTTGTAGTGACGATGAGCATATACACCGGCCTGCACATGCTGAGCACGATGGTTCTGAAGCAGATCGACCTGCGCAGGCTCGGCGAGCTGCCGGGCAATTACATGATGATTGCAGACCGGTATATCGACGACAGCGCGATTGGTAGCGGCATCACGCTGATTGCATTTCTCTGCGGCAATCTGATTGCGTTTTCCGTCGGATGCAGACTGACGAATGTGCAGCCGCGGACGATGTTCCGGCTGCGGGAGCTGAGCTTTGTCCGGACGGGGATATATGTGCTGATCGGGCTCTGGCTGCAAATGCTGACGGGGCTGCTTTGTGAACGGCTGCTGCCGCTGCTGAAGCGTGCCGGCTTTCGCATTGCATCGCCGGGCTATGAGCTGACGGGCAGCCGCTCGCGCATTATGCTGCTGATTGTGTACTGCTGCCTGATTGCGCCGGTCACGGAGGAACTGCTGCTGCGGGGCGTCGTGCTGAAAAATCTCAGCCGCGTCAGTCAGCGGTTCGGCATATTCATGTCCGCGTTTTTATTCGCTGTGATGCATGAAAATCTTTCGCAGTTCCTGTTTACGTTTCCGCTCGGCATCCTGCTTGGTTATATCACGGTGCGGCATAATTCCCTGACGCCTGCGATCATCACTCACATGGCCGTCAATCTGTTTGCGGTGCTGTATTCCTATGCGGAGCACGAAATGCAGCGCTCATTTTTCCGGACGGCCGATCTGAGCTATACGCTTCTTCTTCTGCTGCTCGGCAGTGCGTCATTTGTCTATCTGATTCTGACGGAGCGGCTGCCGGATAAAACGCCGCATCAGTCCGCACGCGGAATGCGTCTTGCGGCAGGATGTCCGCTGCTCTGGGCATTTCTGTGCATGCACGCGGCGGCTGTTGTCTATTCAATTATATAACGGAGCAGCTTTCTCAGGCTCAATTCACAGGGAGGTGCAGAAAATGGCAGACGAAACGAAATTGCCGCAGGATGCGGAGCTGCAGGAGGATGAGATCTATCATCTGGATACCCGCACGGCACTCGCAGAGCATCTGTTTACCAAGCGGGAGACCGGCTTCCGGCATGCGCCCTTCGAGCGCGAGATCGCATTCTTTGAGAGCGTGCGCTCCGGCAGCGTGGAGACCGTGAAAACATTGTTTACGCCGCTGGGCGGAGAGGGCTTCGGCACGCTCAGTCACGATCCGCTGCAAAATCTCAAATATCATCTGGTCGTCAGCATCGCGATGATTACGCGCTTCTGCATTAACGGCGGCATGCAGCCGGAGGAGGCCTATAACCTCAGCGACGTCTATATTCTGCGCACCGACCGCTGCGAATCGGTCAGTGAGATCAACGATGTGCATTTTGAAATGACAATCGCTTTCACGAAGCGTATGCGGCAGATCAACAGCGGAAAAATGTATACGAAAACGATGCTGGCCGTGCTGGATTATATCAGCGACCACCTGCATGAGCGCATCCTGATCGAGGATCTGGCAGAGGCGGTTTCGCGCACGCCGCCCTATATTTCGCGGATGTTCCGCAAGGAAATGGGCATGCCGCTCAGTGAGTATATCAATCGGAAAAAGATCGAAGCAGCGGCGAATATGCTGCAATTTTCGGATTTCTCCGCGCTGGATATCAGCAGCTATCTCGGCTTCAGCTCGCAGAGCTACTTCATCAAGCTGTTCCGGAAGCAGATCGGGCTGACACCGAAGGAATACCGCAGCCGGTTCTATACGGTCGGGTTTATGAAGCCCAAGCCGAAATGAGGTTATGATTTTTTTATTTTGCGGGGAATTTTGCTAGAATCTCCGAGGGCGTCTGTGGCATAATGGAAACAGGAAGTAACCCGCAGGGGAAGCGGGAACGAAATGAACAAAACAGAAACGCGAAACAAGGGGAGATTATACCATGAAAAAAAGAACGCTCCGCAGATCTGCTGCGCTGATTTCCGCAGCAGCAATCGGCCTCGGCGCATTGCATCTCGGTGCATTTGCAGCCGTCAAAACCGATGTGAATTCGGACGGCAGCGCCGATAAGCAGGATGTGACCGCGCTGGTCGCTGCTCTGCTCGGCGGAAACATGCCGCAGGGCTCCGATGTCAACGGCGACGGCAGGGTCAATGCCGCTGACCTGACAATCCTCAAGCATGAGCTGCTCTATCCGAAGCAGGAGACCGGCAAAGAGCCGAGGCTTCCTGCAACCATGTATTCCAACTTTCGCTCCGGCGATGCAGGCGACTTCTTCGCATCCGACGGCTGGTGCAACGGCAGACCGTTTGACTGCTACTGGACCAAGGACAATGCTGCGATCAAAAACAATCTGCTTGAACTCCGCGTTGATGCAAAGGATGATAAGCATAACGACATCTACGGCGAAGATTACGAAACCCACGAAAGATGGTATCCGAATTATTCCGGCGGCGAATTCCGCACCGAGAGGTACTACAGCTATGGCTACTATGAGACTTCGATGAAGGCGATCAAGAATGACGGCGTTGTGTCCTCGTTCTTCACCTACACCGGCCCGTCCGATGTCATCAACGGACAGAAGAATCCTTGGGACGAGATCGACATTGAGATTCTCGGCAAGGACACCACAAAGATGCAGGTCAATTACTATGTGAACGGTGAGGGCGGCCATGAAGGAATGGTCGATCTCGGATTCGATGCATCGGAAGGCTACCACACCTACGGCTTCGACTGGCAGCCGGATCATATCACATGGTATGTAGACGGCAAACAGGTTTCCTGGTATGATACGAAAGCCGGCAAGCAGCGCGACGGCTACTACAAAGACAAGGACGGCGACCTGCCGAAGACCGCGAGCAAGATCATGATGAACGCATGGCCGGGACGCGGTGTTGATGACTGGCTCAAGCCGTTCAACGGCAATCTGGGTCTGGTCGCGAGCTATGAGTGGGTCACCTA
The DNA here is from genome assembly GCA_017541275.1 of Oscillospiraceae bacterium. Taxonomy (GTDB): domain Bacteria; phylum Bacillota; class Clostridia; order Oscillospirales; family Ruminococcaceae; genus Firm-04. Next base: position 35,511 of record JAFXZM010000025.1, read on the forward strand.
TCATAAAGCAGATAACGCAGACGATCCGCATACGCTGGATGAGCTTGAGGAAATCGCAAAGCAGCAGGGTTCGCACGGCGATCCCGATCCGGGCAATAACAACGGCATGAACGCAAATGCGACGATGGTTTCCAACTTCTCCGCAGGTCAGGCCGGCGACTTCTTCGCCTCCGCAGGCTGGACAAACGGCAAGCCGTTTGACTGCTACTGGGATAAGCAGAATGCGGCAATCCGAAATAATCTGCTGGAACTCAGCATTGATGTGAACCGTGATCGCTCTATCACCGCAGATATCTATGAGAACGGTGTTAAGACCGGCACATGGTATCCGGGCTATTCCGGCGGTGAGTTCCGCACCAACAATTTCTATCACTACGGCTACTACGAGACCTCGATGAAGGCAATCAAGAATGACGGCGTTGTGTCCTCGTTCTTCACCTACACCGGCCCGTCCGATGTTGTCAACGGCCAGAAAAACCCGTGGGACGAGATCGACATCGAGATCCTCGGCAAGGACACCACAAAGGTGCAGCTCAACTACTACCGCAACGGCACCGGCGGCCACGAGAAGATGATCGACCTCGGGTTTGATTCCTCTGAGGATTTCCACAGATACGGCTTTGACTGGCAGCGCGATCATATCACATGGTATGTGGACGGCAAGGAAGTCTGGACTATGTGGGGCGATGTGCCTGTCACACCGAGCAAGATCATGATGAACGCATGGCCGGGACGCACCGTTGATGACTGGCTCAAGCCGTTCAACGGCCGTACCGGACTGACAGCTTACTACCAGTGGGTCACCTATAATCAGGGCGGCCGCTGATCCCTCCCGCGAAAAGTGTTTGAATAAGTTTACCTCCCTCTCACCCTGCGGTCATTCCGGATCGCAGGGGAATTTTTTTACTGTTTCTATGCATAAAAAACCGCGGAACGGAAAACATCAGCTTTCCGTTCCGCGGTTTGTGCATCAGCGCATCAACGCATCAGCGCGTCGAGCTCTGTCAGCGTCAGACGGCGAACAAGCGCGTCGGTATCGTTATCGTCAATGACATAGCCGCCGATGCCGAGCCGCCGCATGGCCGTAAAGAAATCGGTATCGCCGATCACGTCGCCCTTGGTGCGGCTGTAGAGCAGCAGCCGCCATTCCGAAACAGTCTGTCCGTCCGACTGAAAGCGGTTCTGCGGCGCCTTGGGCAGAATCGTATCAACCCCCTCATTCAGCGCGAATACGCCGAAGGTTACACCGTCGGGGCGAATATAAAAGCGCGGTGACGCGACATATGCGTCATCCCAGTTTGCATTTGCGCTGCCGGTCGTGTAAATATCCGTATGGCTCATCGTTTAACCTCCTGCTGCTTCAGATCTGATTCAGACGGTTTTCTTTTCGCGGCGGCGCAGCGGGGAGCTCCTCTGCGGGATAGCCGAGGATGCAGTGGCCGATGCCCTCCCATTCGCCTTCGATGCCGAGCTGTGTGAGCAGAGCCTTTCCCGCATCCGAATCGAATTCCTCTTTTGCGCGGTGAATCCAGCAGCTTCCGAGGCCGAGCGCATGTGCCGCAAGCATGAGATTCCCCATGACGAGGCTGCCGTCATAGATTCCGGTCGGGCATTCCTTGTCCGCGAGTACGATCATGAGCGCAGGTGCACCGTAAAACGGGTCAAAGCCCTCCGCCCAGCCGCCGATCATCCGGTTCTGCTCGGAGAGGCGGTCACGGAGCTGCGGGTCGGTGACGGTGATGATGCGTGCAGCCTGCCGGTTCCGGCCGCTTGCCGCATACAGTCCGGCCTCCGCGATCTGATCGAGCAGCGTCTGCGGCACCGCATCGGGGCGGAAGGCACGGCAGCTTCGGCGCTGCTTCATGGCTTCGATGATTTCATTCATTTGGGATCCCTCCTAAGCGATTTGATTCCGGTATATCTGTACCGATTTTCCATGAATAATAGGACTGCATATTCAAATCTTTCCACGTAAATACGCTATTTTCGAGAATGATATAGCTGTGGGCGGACTGCTCCTTGGGAATCGACACGGAGCCGGGGTTCAGCACCGTGACCTCACCTGCGCGGCGGCAGACCGGCACATGCGTATGCCCGTGCAGAAGAATATCGCCGCTGTGCAGAGGCGGAAGCGCATCCGCGTGAAAATGATGGCCGTGTGTCGCAAAGATCAGCGTGTTCCCTTCGGTCAGCAGCGCATATTCCGCCATGACCGGAAAATCCAGCACCATCTGATCGACCTCGGTATCGCAGTTTCCGCGGACACAGAGAATATTCTGTGCAAGCGGATTCAGCATGGCAATGACAGCCTTGGGATCATAGCCGTCCGGCAGGTCGTTGCGCGGGCCGTGATAGAGGATATCTCCCAGCAGCAGCAAGCGGTCGGCATGCTCTGCGCGAAAGCAGCCGAGCATGGTTTTGCAGTAAAATGCAGAGCCGTGAATGTCTGATGCGATCATCCATTTCATGCGGCATGCTCTCCTTTCAGCCATTCAGATAATCCAGCAGCGCGGGCAGCGCCGCCTTTGCATCGTGATATCCCAGATAATACAGCGCACCGAGCTTTTCCATGTCCGGCTCCAGCCGCATCACATTGACCGGCTGTGACGGTGCGATCACGGCGATGCGTCCTGCATTCTCCAAACGCTCCAGCTCAGCACATTCGCGGTTATACCGTTCATCGGCATGCAGAAGCTGCTCGCGAAAGGCCGGGTATGCAAGGTAGAGTGATTCCTTTCGGAGCAGGCCGCCGGCAGCGGGCCTGACTTGCTTGCGGAAGCTGCGCTGCCGTGTCCGGATGACAACGATCTTTTCAAAGCCCTGATCGAGCGCCCACTGATACGGAATATTGACGGCACAGCCGCCGTCGAGACAGGGCTGCTGCCGGATCATCACCGGGCGTGAGATATACGGCATGGAGGCGGAGGCACGCACGGCCTGAAAAATACTGGTGCAGGAATCCTTGCCGATGAATTCCGGCAAACCGGTATTGAGGTTTGTGACGACCGCATAATAGCTGCGGCGTCTGTCCGAAAAGCGCTGCTGATCGAAGGCCGGAACGCCGTCCAGATGCCCGAAAACGAAATCGAAGCCGATGAGGCCGCGGTTTCTCCGCAGGGCGCGCAGGCCGACATAATGATGATCGTGCCGGTAGCGGAGATTGATGCGTGCGGAGCGTCCGATCTGCCCGGCGACATAGTTCATGCCGTTGAGGGCACCGGCCGAAACACCGACAGTACACTGAAAATTCAAGCCGGCCTCCATAAGCACATCAAGCACGCCGGAGGTATAAAGGCCGCGGAAGGCGCCGCCCTCCAGAATGATGCAGCCCTCCGTAATGCTGTCACCGGCGCGGCCGGAGGGGAGTGCCTTCAGGCCGGAATAGAAAGCGATCATCCGCTTGACGGGGAATGAAATTGCCATGAGTAAGCCTCTTTATCTGTAATATTTCAGCGGCGTACTGCCGCTCAGGATTTCTTTTGCTTATCCCGGTTCGGGCGCAGTCTTGACCAGAGAATGATGATGAGCTGTGCGGGAATCCCGATCAGAAACAGCTTCCAGATGCGGTACTGATACAGGGTGAGGAACAGCGCGCCGAGCAGAGACCAGAGCAGCACGGAAATAATAATATAATTATGGCGCGAGTTGAACCAGATCGAATTGAATACCAGACAGACGACTTCCATCACGGGCAGCGCATACAGGAAAAGAAATGAGCCGTAGCGCAGCTCCGGAACTGCGGCATCGAGAATGACAAAGATCATCGAGGCGATGAGCCAGACCAGCAGTGCTGCCATACCCGCGATGATAAGGCGGTTATGTTTTTTGCTGTGTCCCTGCGGTTCATTCGGCAGCGAATCTTCCTCCGATTGCAATGCCGGTGCTGTTGTTTGCTGTGCCGCCTGCTTTTCCGATTGCTGTTCCGGAGTCAGCAGCAGGTCGTCAATCAGGATGCCGTAAAAATCGGCAAGCTGCTTCATAACTGCGAGATCGGGGAGCGATTCGCCGCGCTCCCATTTGGAAACGGCTTTGTCGGAATAGTGGAGCTGCTCTGCAAGCTGTGCCTGCGTAAGCTGACGCGCCTTGCGCAGTGCCGCGAGATTGCCCGCAACGGTCTGTTTCCAGTCATCCATATTACCGCCTCCTGTTCAGTCAGATTCAATGTAATTATAACATAATATGCGGAAAAGTGCAATAGGAGCAAGAAAAATGGGAGTGGCTGATCGGGGATTTTCAGATCGTAACCGGCGATGTCAAATAAAAGTTTTTGGTACGTCAGCTTTGCTGGCGTTCGCTTTCTTCAAAAGCTCGCGGAGTCCAGAGGCAGCGCCTCTGGTCGAGGGTTTGCCTGCAAACCGAGGGTTTGCCTGCAAACCCGTGAGCAGGCATCGAAACACTCCAATCGTTCAAAAGCGCGAAAAAAGGAGGGAGAGAAAACAAGAGCTTTCTCTCGTTCATTACAAAAAAATATACCGCTCTTGTACAGACTGATATTCAAACAATGAACCCCGCGATTTAGCCGCTCCCAATAGAAACCAATCACCATTCACGTGAAAGAAAACGGAGGGCACCGCAAGATTGCAGTGCCCTCATCATCTTGTCAGTTCATGCTCCGGAACCGTTATGCCTCATCGTCGATCGTGCGGGCGGTCAGGCTTGCAAAGGAGGCAAGATCCTTTCCGGCGCCGGATTTCTTGATCGTGATGACGTTGCTGTCGTAACGGATCATCAGACGGAATGCAACAATACCGGTGTTGTTGTCGATTTTCACTTTCAGCTTTGCGGTTTCGCCCGGCTTTGCGGAGATTGTGTCGATTGTCAGCGTGACATTGTCGCTGAGGGTGATATTCTGCTCCGGCTCGTCCATATTGACGCAGACAAAGCCCGGATTCGTGTCGATGGTGCCGAGACCCTTGCCTTCGAAGTCGCTGATATCGACCAGCGTAAACTCGATCGGGTACACGCCTTTGGGTGCATCATCGGCGATCTCAAGCTGATATTCGAGCAGGTCGCCGTCAAAGACAAAGTCCTTCCGCTCGGAGATATCCAGCCACAATGCCATATAGTTGCGGAATTTCGGCGTATAGGTCGGCTCCTCATACTTGGAGGCCAGCGTCGTGCCGGTATACAGCTCTGTTGCCGGGCTGCCGCCCTCCTGCGTCACGGTCGTGCCGTTGATATCGGTTTTCGGAACGTAGATCGTGCCGTCGTCGCCGCGCAGTGTGGTAACGATCGCATTTGCAGCATCCTCATCGTTATTAACGCTGATGTTGTCATTGAAGTTCAGAACCCAGTTCTGCTGACCGTTGCTGTCGGTCACGATGTACTTTTCTGCAACTTCCAGTCCGGCGTTATTGCTGCCGCTGTCTTCGCTGCTGTTTTCGCTGTTGTCGGATTTGGAATCAGCGGCGCTGCTGTCTCCCTCGCTGCTGTTGTCCGCATTGGATTCTGCGGCGCTGCTTTCGCCGCTGACCTCAGTCTCTCCTGTACTGCTGCTGTTATTTTTTCCGCACGCAAATGCAGGAATCATCATGGTGCATGCAAGCAGCAGAGCTGCTGTTCGTTTCAGATTGTTCATGCCCTCCGGCTCCTTTCGGTTTTCGTTTCTCATTACCCGTATAAAAAAGCTGTCTGTCCGGCATACCGGACTTCCACACTTATTATACACGCAAAGCGGTGAAAAGTCAAGTGAAATGTTTGTGACAGTCCGGTTTCATTCCGATGACACCGGAAGCGTCTGTCTATTTGACTTCGGAATCGACCAGATACAGTTCCGGCTGGCATCCGCTTTCAAAGCCGGCGCCGTACCATTCCGCAAAAACATCCTTCAGCTCCTGCGGGATCGGTTCCGCGCGCCCGTTGATCTGCGAGATCTGCCACGGCTTGATTTTATCCAACTCCTCCTCGGTCATATCTTCTCTGTATGACTCGGCAAATGAATCGACCTGCGAAGCAAGCAGACTCAGTGAGCCGGCGGTCCCGCTGTTATTCGGTGCAGCGTAAAGAACGTAGATATCATTGATATCTAAGGCATAGAACTGCAGTTTATTATACATAATGCCCGATGACATGCCCTGCTGAAAATATGCGACCGGCCCCTCGCACCAGGTGATCTCGCCGGTGACGGTATCGCCGGGCTTCAGATCTGCGGGAATACAGTCCGCTGTGTCATATTCCGTGCCGGTCAGCGGGGTCACTGTCACCTCAAAGTCCGAGCCGGAATCCTCTGCGGTGCTGCTTGCGGCGGTTGTTTCGGGTGCCGGGGCGGCAGATGTTGTGACGGCCGGCACAGTGCTGTTCTCGCCGCATGCGGTCAGCGAAAAAAGCAGACAGAGCGCCGCTGCTGCACATATGATTCGTGCTTCTTTCATATTCATAATCTGTATTCCTTATTTTTCAAGATAATCGCGAACCTTTTTGCTTCTGCTGGGGTGCCGCAGCTTTCTGAGCGCTTTTGCCTCGATTTGCCGGATGCGCTCGCGCGTGACATTGAAAGCCTTGCCGACATCCTCCAGCGTTTTCGGCGGCTCATTATCGAGCCCGTAGCGCATGCGCAGCACATCGGCCTCACGCGGCGTCAGCGTCGAAAGCACCTCATTGAGCTGCTCCTTCAGCATGGTATTGTTCGCGGCATCGTTCGGAGACTGCGCCTGATTGTCGGGGATGAAGTCGCCCAGATGCGAATCCTCCTCCTCGCCGATCGGCGTTTCCAGCGATACCGGTTCCTGTGCGATGCGCATGACCTCGCGCACCTTTTCGAGCGGCATGTCCAGATAATCCGCGATCTCCTCCTCAGAGGGGTCTTTGCCGTTCAGGTGCAGAAGCTGACTGGAGGCTTTCTTCACGCGCGTAATTGTTTCGACCATATGTACCGGAATGCGGATCGTCCGCGCCTGATCGGCGATTGCTCTGGTAATCGACTGGCGGATCCACCATGTCGCATAGGTCGAGAATTTGAAGCCCTTTGTATAATCAAATTTATCGACCGCCTTCAGCAGCCCCATATTGCCCTCCTGAATGAGGTCAAGGAACTGCATGCCGCGCCCGACATATTTCTTTGCGATGCTCACCACAAGGCGCAGATTTGCCTCAGAGAGTCTGTTTTTCGCCGCAGCATCGTTCGGATTTTCCGCAAGGCGTCTGGCGAGCTCCTGCTCCTCCTCTGCGGTCAGCAGCGGTACTCTGCCGATATCCTTCAGATAAATCTTGACCGGGTCATCCGGCGAGCCGCCGCTTTCCAGCGAAAGCGCATCCTCCTCAGCCAGCCGGGTTTCGATGTCATCATCCAGCAGCTCCTCATCTGCAAGCTCCAGATTCAGCAGATTGCACTGCTCATAAAACAGACTGATCTCCTCATCCGAGAATTCCAGCTCTGCAAATGCTGCGTCCAGCTCATTCTGCGGCAGCTTTCCGGATAATTTTACCCGTTCCAGAAGCTGCTCTACCTTTTGCTGCTCTGCTGTTGCCATATTTCTCGCTTCCCTCCCGAAATGCCGCCTCTCCCTGCGGCATGTTTTTCTGTCTTTAGTCGATATATCCCTGCAATTTTTTGCTGCGGCTGTAGTGCTTCAGCTTTCTGAGCGCCTTGGCCTCGATCTGCCGGATGCGTTCACGGGTCACGCCCAGTGCCTTGCCGACGTCCTCCAGCGTCTGCTGCCGGCCGTTTTCGAGGCCGTAGCGCATCCGCATGACCTTTGCCTCGCGCTCGGTCAGGGTTGAGAGCACCTCATTGAGCTGCTCCTTCAGCATGGCGTTCGATGCAGCCTCATCCGGAGAGGGTGCCTGATCGTCGGGGATAAAGTCGCCCAAATGCGAATCCTCCTCCTCACCGACCGGTGTTTCGAGCGACACCGGATCCTGTGCGATGCGCATAATCTCCAGCACCTTTTCGACGGGCATTTCCAGCTTGTGCGCGATTTCTTCCGGGCTGGCCTCCTGGCCGGTCTCATGGAGAATCTGGCTTGAGATTTTCTTCACCTTTGTGATGCTTTCAACCATGTGAACGGGAATGCGGATTGTCCGCGCCTGATCGGCGAGTGCTCTGGTAATTGCCTGCCGGATCCACCAGGTTGCATAGGTTGAGAATTTGAAGCCCTTTGTATAATCGAATTTATCGACCGCCTTCAGCAGTCCCATATTGCCCTCCTGAATGAGGTCGAGAAACTGCATGCCGCGTCCGACATATTTTTTTGCAATGCTGACGACCAGACGCAGATTTGCTTCTGCGAGGCGCTGTCTGGCTGGCTCGTCCTGTGAATTTTCCGCAAGGCGCCGTGCCAGTTCTGTTTCCTCGTCCGCAGTCAGCAGCGGCACGCGGCCGATCTCCTTCAGATAAATCTTGACGGAGTCGTCATTGGAGATCTCGTCGTTGGCGATTGCCGCAGCCGGGTCGTTCACATCGTCGAGCGTGAGGTCATCATCCACCAGCTCAATCTGCATTGCAGAGCAGCGCTCCATGATATGCTCCGGTTCGACGGACAGGCTTTCCGAGGCCTCCTGCACCTCTGCGATGGTTATTTTGCCGGCAGCTTTTGCTTTTTCGAGAATCTGGTCAAGGCGCTTTTCTTCGTCTGCCATTTTTATCATCCTCCTTAACAGTGTTACCCATTATATCTGACCGCGTTTGTTCTGGGCAAGTCTGGCGAACTGCGCTGAGAAATCGGCATCACTCAGTGCATCGGCCGGCGCTGCCGACATGCGGTATTGCTTCAGGATGCCGATGCAGTCCTCGATGGACTGTTCCGGCATCTCAACCTGATCGTATTCTGCGGTAATCCCCGCGAGATATCCCGCTTCGGCAGCGGAAAAATCTTCCGTCCAGACGGTCTGCTCCGGCGGGAGCCCCTCAGCGGCACGCGCCGTCAGTGCGGAATAGATGCGGCGGTTCAGTCCTGTGACGAAATCCTCCGGAGCAAGCCGGGCTTCGATCTGCGGCAGCATTTCCGGATTCCGCAGCAGGTAGCAGAGGATCCAGCGCTCAGCAGTTGCCTCTCTGTGATGTTCGTTGGCATCGGGGTTCACGGTATCGCGGATCAGCGGCCGGTTGATGACCGCCTGCTGCTCCTGCCGGTGTGCCCGCCGCTGCCGTTTGCCGGTCTGCTCCTCGACGGCCTCGGTCAGCTCTGTCTGGCTGATTTCGTATTCCTTTGACAGCTTGGAAATATAGCTGCTGCGCTCTAATTTGTTGTCAAGGCCGCTGAGCACCTTCACGGCATTTTGCAGTGCGATGTTTTTTCCGCCGATCTCCGAAATATCAATGCCGTCCCTGCATCGGTCGAGCAGATAGGAAACAGCATCCTCGGCATTTTCGATCAGCCTGCGGAAGAAGTCCGGCCCGAATTTTTTGAGGTATTCGTCCGGGTCCTTTGCGTTTTCCACGCGCAGAATGCGCACGCGCAGTCCCTCTGCACGCAGCAGATTGATTGCTTTCATTGCGGCATTCCGGCCGGCGGCGTCGCTGTCATATGACACCACGACCTCCTCGAACCGCTGATTGCGGATGAGGCGGCACTGCTCGGGTGTCAGCGCCGTGCCGAGCGAAGCGACGGTATTTTCAAAGCCGCCCTGATTCATCGCGATGACATCCATATAGCCCTCGGCGAGAATCAGCCGCTTGGACTGTGATTTCTTTGCAAAATTCATCGAAAACAGGTTCAGCCCTTTTTTGAATACCGGCGTATCGGAGGAATTGAGGTATTTCGGCTCGCCGTCCTTCTCGATGGTTCTGCCGCCGAACGCGATCACCGAGCCCTTCAGGTCGAAGATCGGGAAGATGACGCGGCAGCGGAAGCGGTCATAGATGCCGCCGGATTTCTGCGACCTGCTGCACAGATTCGCCGTAATCAGCTCCTCATCCGAGTATCCCTCCGCGTGCATGGCCTGCCGCAGGCCGTCCCATTTGTCGCCGGCATAGCCCAGCCCGTATTTCCGGATGGTTTCGGGCAAAAGCGCCCGCTCCTTCAGATAGAGCAGGCCGCGCTTGTCCGCACCGGTGAGCTGATTAAAATAGAACCGAGCAGCGGAGCGGTTCAGTGCCAGCAGCCGGCGTTTGAACTCCTCCTCCCGTTTTGCCTCAGCCATGCTGCGGTCGTTTGCCGGAATTGTCATGCCGGCGCGCTCTGCGAGCATTTTCACGGCTTCGAGGAAGCTCACGGACTCAATATTCTGCACAAAGGTGATGACGCTGCCGCCGACATGACAGCCGAAGCAGTAAAAGCTGTTGTTCTCCGGATAGAACACGCAGGACGGCGTATTGTCGGGATGAAACGGGCATTTGCACTTCAGCTTGGAGCCTGCCCGCTGGAGCTGCACGTAGCTTCCCGCGACGGATTCGATCGGATTTGCCTGAATGACCTGCAATAAAAATTCCTGCGGAAGCAAATGTGCTCACCTCTGTTTCATACTGTTCCTGCAATCACCGCACGTCCCATGAGCGCGGAACATATAATTTTTCGTAAAGGCGGATAGCGAAATCATCGCTCATGCCGGCGATATAATCGCAGACGGCACGGTCGGGCGAAAAGCGCTCCGCCAGATCCATATACTCCCGCGGCAGCTCATTCAGATGCTCCCGGAAGTGTGCATACAGACGCTTGACAAGCATCTGCGCCTTGGAATCCTCTGATTTTGCCAGCGAATTGGAATACACGTTTGCATATAAAAAGGCATGCAGCTCGTCATGTGCCTTCCGGATCTCCGGCATCATGTCCATGCTTTCGATGCCGTGCTCGATGACGGAGGAGATCATGGTCGTAATGCGTTCGGATTTGGAATGTCCCAGAAGCTCCGTGCAGTCCTGCGGCAAATCCTGCTCGCGGAGGATGCCGCCGCGGATTGCATCGTCAATGTCGTGATTGATATAGGCGATGCGGTCTGCCAGGCGTACGAGATTGCCCTCCAGCGTGCTTGCGATGCGGTTTGTGTGGCAGACAATGCCGTTTTTGACCTGCTGTGTCAGGTTGAGTCCGCGTCCGTTTTTCTCGATATAGTGTACCACGCGGACGCTCTGTTCATAATGCCGGTAGCCGTGCGGGCAGATTTCGTTCAGTGCAGCCTCGCCGGCGTGCCCGAAGGGGGAATGTCCCAGATCATGCCCCAGCGCGATGGCTTCGGTGAGGTCCTCATTCAGCCGCAGTGCCCGCGCCATTGTCCGTGCAATCTGCGAGACCTCCAGAGTATGCGTCATGCGGGTGCGGTAGTGGTCGCCGATCGGAGAGAGAAACACCTGTGTTTTGCGCTTCAGCCGCCGGAACGCGCTCGAATGCAGGATACGGTCGCGGTCGCGCTGAAACGCCGTCCGGTAGGGGCATGGCTCCTCCGCACGCAGCCGCCTTGCGTCCTTCGCAAGGCATGCCTGCGGACAGAGGATCGTTTCCTCAAACAGTTCCGTCTGTTCTCTTGGAGTCACTGCCGTTCACCTCCGCATATCAATGTGTGAGCTGTGGATGCTGTACACCTATATATACACATCTTCGGGCAAAAAAGCCTTTTTTTCGCGGTCACGGAATCACATTTTCAGCGATATGCACAATCGTGTGAATCCCGATTTACCGATTTTTGTGTATAACATAGGCAAGCTCCCGGCCGCAGCCGGGAGCGGTATTATTATTCTGCGTACTGCGTGCTGCCGTTGTCCTCGCAGACGGCATACAGATTCGTTTCCCAGGCCGGGATATACGGCAGATGCCGGATGAACAGCCGGTAGCGCGGATTGATGCGCTTGACCAGCAGCGGCAGCTCGAAGATATCCTCATTGCGGTGATAGAGCGAGATCATCAGCTTGGGTGCATAGCGTGCGATAGAGCGGCTTGCGCCCCAGAGCGCCTCACGCTCCGCCCCCTCAACGTCCATTTTCAGGAGCGTCAGCGGATTGCCTGCGAGCAGATTATCGACCGAACGGGCAGGGGTCATTACGCCCTCAGCCGCGACGGTTGACTGCCGTCCTGCCTTTGCCGCAAACGGCAGCTCGGTGTCCACGCACCACGCCGTACACTGATAGCACTGCACAGAGGGGGTATCCCCGACGAACTTCACCAGCTTTTTGTAATTCTTTTTATCCGGCTCGACCGCGATGATGCGGTGATATTTTCCGCGTGTATATTCGAGCATTTCGCGGATTGTATCGCCGTTATAGGCGCCGAGATCGACATAGATTTCATGATTTGTCGGCTGAAGCACGCGGTTCCAGACCTCGTCCTTGGAATCGACCTGATCCATGAGATAGGCGGGATTTCCGCTGATCTTGAAATTGATGATATTGGCATAGATCTGTCTGGAGCGTTCGTCGGCGAGCGACTGATACACTGCCTGAATCTCCTCCTCGTGCTCATCGCAGTAGGCTCTGGTAAACAGCCCGCCGCCGATGACCGGCACATCCGGGACATAGAGCTGATAGCGCTCACCCAGCATGCGCACGCGGTCGATCATCTGGGGAGAGCAGACCGCGAAGGCGAGCACGATGACGAAATCGTCCAGCTCCGCTTCGAGCTCAGAGAGCTTCCGCACAGGATATCCCGCGAAATCGTGGCCGCGCACAAATTCATCGCTTGCAAAAATGCCGGCGACCGGAATCTGATAGGTGCGCATTGCAGAGAGGATGCGCACGGCTCCGTCGCCCATGCCGTAGAGGAAGATCGGCCGTGTTTCCGCCTTCAGGCGTTCCCAGACAGTTTCCTTTTCCGTAACAAACTGAAGCATTCCCTATCAGTTCCCTTCTTAAAAATGATCGTGATGCGGCGGCTCCGGGAAATCGCAGCCGCAGGCATCTGACATGTCGTGATCGTCATGGTGCATATGCGGGGGCATAGCCCCGCCCATTGCAGCGTAGAGGTCGCGGCCTCTGGTATTATAGCGGTCGCGCTCGTGGTCAATCTGCTTGTCGAGCATTTTCAGGAACTCGCGCGGCTTTTTGATGCAGCGGACTTCCTTCTGCGGGGTATCGGTATCGCGGACGTAGATGATGACCGTGCCGCAGCCGATGATTCTCTGCCAGAAGGGGAGTATGAGCTTTTTGTCAGTGACCTTGTAAAGATCGAGCTCATCCTCCGCAAGGCTGAGGAAGCCGGAGCGTGTGATAAACTTTGTCTCCGTCAGGAAATAGGTAGTAAAGCTCCACGGCAGGCCGAAGATTGTTCGCTTTCTGTCCCGCCAGATATATTCAAATGCATTTTTTTTGCTCATTTCAAACGCTCCTTTCACGGATTGATTTCCGTATATGTTTTTTGAGATTTACAGGCTGATGACGGTCTGACCGCTCGGTACAGCCTTGACCTTCCGGCCGGTTCCGGCGACCGTGATGGTGAATTTCCGGTCTGTTTCCGGATAAGTGACGGTAATGCGGCTGCCCTCGCGCTTTGCGGTAAGGGTCAGCTCCCTGCCGCCCTCTGCACGGTAAATATCGCAGGAGGCGGTCTGGCCGTCCGCGAGGCCGCAGATCAGAACCTCCGCATTTGCGAGATAATCATAGCAGACATCGGATTTGAAATCGCCCAGCACGATGATCGAGCCGGGTCTGACATAGACGGGCATTTCGAGGTAGCTGCACTTGCGGCGGAACCATTTTCCGCCCTGTGTCAGCGGGGCATCCGTTCTGCCGAGCAGATCGAACCACTCGCCCTCCGGGAGATAGAATTCCGCGATGCCGCTCTCGTCGAAGACCGGCGCACAGAGCAGGCTGTCGCCGAGCATATACTGCCGGTCGAGCGTGAGGCAGGCGGGGTCGTCCGCATAGTCGATGACCATTGCGCGCATCATGGGGATGCCGGTTTCGTGCGTATGATTGGCCTGCGCCCAGAGATACGGCATCAGTCTGCCCTTGAGGTTTGTGAAGTACCGCAGCACGGCGCATGCATTTTCGGGATTCTTTGGGTCATCCTCTTCATATGCCCACGGCACTCTGTAGGAGGTAGAGCCGTGCAGCCGGGAGTGTGTGCTCAGCAGGCCGAACGCGACCCAGCGCTTGTAGACGTCTGCTGAAGCGGTCTGCTCGAAGCCGCCGATATCGTGGCTGAAGAAGCCGAAGCCGGAAGCGCAGAGCGATAAGCCGCCGCGCAGGGTCTCCGCCATTGCGGAATATTCCGCGGCACAGTCGCCGCCCCAGTGAACGGGGAATTTCTGTCCGCCGGCCGTAGCGCTTCTCGCAAAGAGCACAGCCCTGTCTTTTCCGACGCATTCCTCCAGCGCCTCGAATACGACTTTATTATAGAGATAGGTGTAATAATTATGCATCGCGGCCGGGTCGGAGCCGTCGTGATACACCACGCCCTGCGCCGGAATGCGCTCACCGAAATCGGTCTTGATCGCATCGACGCCCTCCGCGCAGAGCTTCCGGATGCCGTCGGCAAACCATCTGCATGCATCGGGATTCGTGAAATCGACGATTGCCATGCCGGGCTGCCACATATCGGTCTGGAAGATGCCGCCGTCGGCGGTGTGAATGAAATAGCCCTTTTCGGCGCCCTCATCAAAGAGAGCGGACTGCTGTGCGATATACGGATTGATCCAGACGCAGATGCCGACATTGTACTCTTTTTTGATGCGTGCGAGCATCCCCTTGGGATCGGGGAACATTTCTCTGTCCCAATCAAAGGATGTCCATGTAAATGCCTTCATCCAGAAGCAGTCGAAATGGAACATTTGCAGCGGGATATTCCGTTCTGCCATGCCGCTGAGGAAGCCCCTGACGGTTTTTTCGTCGTAATCGGTCGTGAACGAGGTCGAGAGCCAGAGCCCCAGCGATTTCGCCGGTGTCAGTGCCGGACGGCCGGTGAGTGCGGTATAATTCGAGAGCACCTGTGCGCAGTTTGCGCCGCCGATGATGAAATATTCAAGCGATTCGCCCGGAACGGTCATGCTGACCTTGGAAACGGTATCGGAAGCGACCTCATAGCTGACGGGGCCGGTCTGATTGGCAAAAACGCCGTAGCTGCGGGAGCTGAGATAGAACGGCACGCATTTATAGCTCTGATCGGAGCAGGTGCCGCCGTCGGCATTCCAGGTTTCAACGGTCTGACCGTTTTTGACAAAGGGCGTGAATTTCTCGCCGAAGCCGTAGATATATTCTCCGACGGAGAGTGTGAGCTGCTCGCGGACAAATGCCTTTTGTGCGGGTGCCGGGGTGCTCCAGAAGGTGTCGTCGAGTGTTTCGCGGGCATGGGCATCGGCCAGATGCGCGTTTTCCTGAATATAGGAGGTCGCGCGCCAGCCGCCGCCGGTCAGCAGCTTTCCGTCATAGGTAAAGCGGACGCCCCAGCTTTTCCCCTTCTGCACGGTCACAGCGGTTTTGCCGGAGGTCAGTGTCACGGCACCGTCGGTTTCGGTGATGACCGGCACGAAGTCCGGGTCTTCATTGAGCTCAAATTTCGGTTCGCGGTTCAGTGCGCCCTTGAAATGGGTAATCTGCACCTTGACCGTATCCTCTTTGACCGAGGAATACACAATATCGAGCGTGACACCGCCGAGCGTCATGCCGCGGTGAAAGATCTGCTGCGATGTCGCGAGTACGTGGATTGCATTGTTTCTGACCGTCACCGCATAGGGCTGCACCGCATAATCAACGGTATAGCCGCGGCGGTTCAGCCAGAAGCCGTCTGCAAATTTCATAGAAAACCTCCTGCGCAGACTGAATGTCTGCTTCTGTATATCTTTGGTATCGTATAACGATACGCTTATATCATACCATAAAATTGTCAGAAAGTCAATCTGTACGGTGTTATTCGCGTCTGAAAATGCAGCGAATGATTATTCTGCGCACCGTGTTTTGCTTTGCAGCCTTAAAAAAGAAAGCAGGGAAACGATCTCCCTGCTTTCATGCTTCCGGCAAAAACGTGAATGACGTATAAAAGCGCTCACTCCGTCATTTGGATGGATTCCTCCTGTTCTTCGCCCTCCACCTCGACGAGACAGAACTTCTGCCGTTCGCTGCTGCTGACTGTGACAAGCACAATGCCCGGTTTGACGGCACGGAATCTGAACGAATGCGCCTGCTGATCGGCTTCGATTTCCTGAATAATCCCTTCCTCCGAGCATTCATAGGAAATCTCGCCGATATGGTCTGTTTGCTGCCATTCGATCTGAAGAACAAAGTCCTCATCCGGCTGAAGCAGAATGCTCTCCGGCGTGACAGAAAAATCATACGGATCATCAGCAATGTCATAGATGTCGGAAAGCGCGTCGCTGCTTTCGTCTGTTTGTTTCGACTGTTCGGTGAGCAGCACCGTAATCAGCTTTCCCTTTTCTGCATGGATGCCCTTACCCGGGGTCTGCGTAACGACAATGCCGTCTTCGCATTTGAAATCCTCGCTGATATATACAGCCATGCGGAAGCCGGCCGCCTCAATGGCTTTTTTAGCGTCCTTTGATTTCATCCCGATCACATCCGGGATTTCACCGAGTGTTCCGTCAGAGTTGACGGTCAGCAGAACCGCCGTGCCCTGACTGACCTCTGTGCCGGCAGAAATGCTCTGTGCAAGAATCTCTCCTTCCGGCTTTGTGGGATCGGCGGCATAATCAATTCTTGGTGAGAGGCTGCTGTCCGTGAGCAGGCTGACAGCATCGGCATACTGCTTTCCGACGAGCTCCGGTACAGTCCGGAGCATTTTTCCTTTGCTGACGGTCAGTGTGACCTGTGTGCCGGCTTCCGCATGCGAACCGGCTTCCGGCTGCTGTGCAGCGATCAGGCCGACGGCGCAGTCCGTATAATCCTCCTGAAATGCTGCAGTCAGACCGTATATTGCGAGGACAGATTCGGCTTTGCTCTGATTCAGCAGAACAACATTCGGAACGATGACATCCTCATTTGCAGTTGTGACCTCAATGGAAATTGCATCCGCGGTGCTCTGAACCGTATCGGCAGGCGGGTACTGATTGACGATTGTGCCCTCCGGCTTGCTGCTGTCATGAACACGTTTCTCAACTCTGACCGGTGTGCCGGTTTGTTCTGCCTGCGACAGAAATTGCTCATAGGTCTGCCCGACATAGTTCTCGACTGTTGTGTCATGATCCGTAATCGCGTCTTCGGGATCCCGTCCGAGCGATACGGTCAGCTCCAGCAGAGTATCCGTCCGCACCTCCGTATAGGGCTCAATGCTCTGACGGATGACACAGTCTTTCTCTACTGAGCGGCTGTATTCCTGCGTCACGGTATATCTCAGACCGAGATTGTCTGCTGCCTGCGAACAGGCAGCGGCATTCATCCCGATGAAATTCGGCATGGTAATCAGCTCGCTTCTGACACTGACAATGACACCGACAACGGAATTCTTCGCGGTAAAGCTTCCGCCTGCAATGTTTTGTGACAGCACCGTATCCGGCTCCAGGCTGTCATCCGTCTGCTTGCCGATGACGCTCAGCAGCAGCTCTGACTGCGCAAGCTGCTGTTGGGCCTCCTGTAAATTCAGGCGTCCCAGATCGGGAACAACCGTCATTTCACTCTGCAAGGCGTTGACCGTGTCCGGCTTGGACGATTTCCGGAGATACACAGCAAGGATGACGCCGCCGGCGATCAGAAGCGCACATCCCAGCGGAATGAGAATTTTCGCCCAGAGCGGCATACCTTTGTTTTTCTTTGTCCGGAGCTGAACCTTTTTGACCCCGCTCAGTTCCTTGATAAAGGTTTCCATATCCGGCGTGCGGAATTCGCTGCTGATAAAGGACGCATTCCGCATGGCGGCTGCTTTGTCATTTGAAAGTCTGACGCGGTATGCGCCGAGCGCCTTCAGCTTATCCTTTTTGTGCTTGTCATAATATGCAGACCGCGCATCCGGTTCGGGGAGCGGAACGCCCATCATCATATGCATAATCATTGCGGCAGAGAACACATCGTTTGCGGGCAGCAGTTCCGGGGAATCCGGCGATTTCAGGCGCTCCGGCGGAAAGAATTTCCGCTTTTCCTTCTGATTGATGTCCGTCTGGTCATCGGTCACATTATAGAGTATGTTTTCCAGATACGAATTCAGGAACAGCGTTCCGTCATCGAGAATCATCAGATCAAAGACAGAAAAGCCGCCGATCACAAAGCCGCTTTCATGGAGCGTGTCAATCGAACGCAGCAGCGGCAGAAACAGCTTTTCGGTTTCCTCCGGAGAAATTTTGCCCTGCTCCCTGATATATTCCGCGAGGTTTTTTCCTTTTACAAACTCGGTAATGATATAGGCAGTCCCGTTCTTTTCAAAGGACTCGTACACCGCGCTGACATTATCCGGCAAATGCTGTTCGGCAAGGAGCTGCGCCTTTTTCTGGAGCATCTCCATGTATTTGTAGAATTCCTTTTCCTTGAGCGCAGTAATCCCCGTATCGCCGATGCTGCGTTCGGAGAAGCGGACAGGGCTGTATTCGTAAATGCTGACCTTTTTTGATGTCAGTGCATCCCAGCCGATATATTTGACGAACCAGCCGTCGATATTCAGCGGCATTCCGACGATATAGCGGTCAGCAAGCACGAGGCCCGGCTCCATGCATCTGGCGTTATCCGGCATCGTTCCCTCTGCAAAGCCGCATTCCGGACAGATGCACAGGCCGTCATCATACTGTGTCATACACTTCATACAGAATTTCATACGGTACTCCTCGTCTGCAAGCGTTTTTCATTCGCCTCAGTTATCAAAAAAGCCTTCCTCGACCATGTTTTCTTCATAGGCCATGACCTTGCTGACATAGCGCTGACTGAAGATCGGGCCGTCATCGGTTTGCTGCATATAGATTTCAAACAGGCAGTTCTGGTCTTTCAGTGCCCAGCGGATATCCTGTCCGTCCTCAAAAAAGGGTTCACCGAACTGGCTGACCGCCTGTTTCCGGACATCCTCATTGAATTCGCTGCCCTGCTCAAACTGGATCATATAAAGCGTATCATCCACGAAATACAGATCAACGGAATCGAAATAATCCTCGCCGTACACACCCAGATCAATCGGCACCAGCATCACGGTCTGGCCGTCCTTCCAGCCGGCGTAATCGTTGGTCACATACAGCGTACCGGAGCCGAACAAAAGCTGCAGGGAAGGCTTTGTCATGCTGAATACGGCGGAATTCATTTTCAGCAGGCCGTTATCGACCGAGAAATTGCCGCCCAGCTCCGGATAGATGATATGCATATGCGGATTTTCGGAGGTTTCGCTTCCGCTGTCCGTCTGAGAAGCATCGGTCTGTGAGGAGGAAGGATCACTCTTTGAGGAATTGTCCGCATCTGTCACGGAGGACGGCTCGGTCTCGCTGCCGGAATCGGCAGAGGACACCGCGGAGGAATCAGCAGTGCTGTTCGCCGGACGGTCAGGGCTGTCTTTGTGCAGGAATAAGAAGATGCCGGCACCTGCCGCAAGCAGAACCGCAGCGGCAGCCGATGCGAGAATCAGCGGCTTTTTGCTTTTTTTCGCGGGTTCTTCCGGTTTGACCGCTTCAGCGGGAGCCTGCTCCGGCTGTTTGAACAGCGGCTCGGCCGGTTCGGCAGATGCGGGAATATACGCGGACAGCCGGCGGTCACGGGCAGCCTCCGCCTTTCCGGGCGCAGCGCTGTTCACGGCAGGGGCATCTGCTGTCTGCTGTGCCGGTTGCTGTGCCGGTGCGACGGTGCTTTCATCCTCCTCATATGTGCCTCTGGGGATATATTCCGAAAGGCGCGCACCGGGGCGGCTGGGGGAAGTGCTTTGGGGCTTTTCGGTGTATACGGGCATCTGCGTTTTCGGCGTATCATCGCTGAAATCAATATCAAAATCCGGAACCTGCGCAAGCTCAGCAAAGAGCTGGTCGATCGACTGGATGCGGTTCTCTGCCCTGACGGCAAGACCGTGACGCAGAAACGCATCAAATTCCGGTGAAGCATCAAAGCCCAGCTCAGAGGGCATTTTCAGGTTATCATCGAAGACCCGGTCTGTTGCATCGGGCGGAATCGTTCCGGTAATGCACTTGTAAACAGTCGCACAGATCGCATAAATATCCGTCCATGCGCCCTGCTTGCCGTGCCTGCGGTACTGCTCCATCGGGGCATAGCCGTGCTTCAGGATGACTGACAGGCTTTTTTCGTCGGCAAATTCCCGTGCCGCGCCGAAATCCAGCAGCTTGACCTCCTCATCGACCAGCATAATATTGTCGGGACTGATGTCTCTGTGGATCAGATTTTTCTCATGTATTTTTTTGAGCGAGCGGAATACCGGCATCAGCAGACAGATTGTATTGTAGCTGGAAATCGTGCCGACCTGCTTCAGATAATTTTTGAGCGTAATGCCGTCGAGGTACTCCATGACGATGTAAACGGTATGGTTTTCCTCAAAAAAGTCCTTGACGGAAACGATGCCGGGCTCGTTTGCAAATTTTGCAAGTGTTCTGGCTTCATGCAGAAAATTCTCGCGGCTTTTGGAGAACAGCTCGACAGCCGCATCCGCACTGATGCTCTGCACATCGTTTGAAACGGTGTTGTTGCGGTTGACCATGCCGGAGGGATAGAATTCCTTGATCGCAACACGCATCTGAAGCAGTGTATCAAGCCCGATATAGGTGATGCCGAAGCCGCCCTCACCGAGAACGCCGCCGACAAGATATCTGTGATTCAGCATCGCACCGCGGGAGAGCGTGTGCGAGGGAGAAGTGTATGCAGACGGATCCCTTCCGCAGCCCGGGCATTGCGGGTTGTCCGCAGGGATCTCATTCATACAGTAGGGACAGTAATTCATGTTTTCTCCTCTTTCCTGCTCGGATATGCGTTACCAGGAAAACTGTTCGCTGCAAAGCGGGATAAAGAGCAGTTCGGTTTCGCCGAGCAGGATTCTGTCATAGAGCTTCAGCTCCGTCGGCATCAGCAGCATTTGCCTGTTGACGTAGATAAATGTTTTGCTCTCTGTGCTTTGCAGAAAGAATTTTTTGTTGAGCGGGTCATAGAGCAGTACAGCCTGTGCGCCGCGGGAAACGGTTTTGTCTCCGTGCAGGTCGATAGTCACCATATGCTCGGCATCGGAGCGGCCGATGGTGCTCTGGGTATCGGTGACGGCGAACACTTTTCCCTTAAAATTCGGAGAAACAGCAACAAGCCAGCCGAGTGTCAGACCGTCAGCCAGCTCATCGAAAATGATCTGTGTTGCACCCTCATCATCCTGCTGTGAGGCAGCTTTTTCCTTTGCATCCTCAAGATTTCCGGTGAAATTGACCTCATTGATATAGGATGTCAGCGAAGGCTCCTGCGGAGGCTGAACCGGCTGAACGGGCTGAACAGGAGCAGGTGCGGGTACCTGGGCAGGCTCCGGTGCAGGCTCCGGTGCAGGCTCCGGTGCGGGCTGCACAGCCGGAACAGACTCAGCCGTGACTTTCGGATGACCGCATCGCATACAGAAATTCCCGACGACAACTGTTCCGCATACACATCTCCATGCACTGTCAGAAACCGGAACAGGCTCCGGCTGCGGTGCGGCGACGGGCTCCGGCTGCGGTGCAGCGAC
>JAFXZM010000026.1 GCA_017541275.1 Oscillospiraceae bacterium
GCCCCTTTCTTCCCGTGCTGTAAGGCAAAAGAGTGTTTCGCTCACTGCGGTGAGCGACCAGAGACGCTGTCTCTGGACTCTGCGAGCTTTTTGAAAAAAGCTCGACCAAAAACTTTGATTTAGGGTTTATCTACAAGCTGACGCCAGCAAAGCTGACGTACCAAAACTTTTATTTGACATCGCCGGTTACGATCTGAAAATCCCTGAATGATCCGCTCCTGAGAAAATATAATCAACCGTTTCGCTCCATGAAAACAAAACCGTGGCCGGTACTGCCGGACTGTGCCAAAATCAGAATGTATATATGCATATTCTTGTGCATACCGCCGGAATCTTCCGAAAGCTTTGTGAAATTCTTGACAAATTACGCTTTCGTGTGCTATAATAACACTGTTAATTCGCCGGACAACCGGCAGAAAGGCGGCATCCGTTATGTTCAATGCTCTGCTGAACCTCGTGCTTCGACTTACGGTCTTGGGTCAATCCTCTAGGCCTGCTTCGTTGTGCGAAGGTGATTTTTGAGCGTGAATCAATGGGTACGCGGAAATCATGCAAAGCAGCGGTGTGAGGTCGTGAGGACTTCACACCGCTTTTTGTACATCTGAATTTGGAGGAACCGTTATGAAAATCTGTTTTTCAACTCTGGGCTGTCCGGATTTTGAATGGCCGGATATTTATGCTATGGCCAAGGATCTGGGCTTCGACGGCATTGAGCTCCGTACCTACGGCCTGCCCGCCGATCCGTTCCGCAGCAAGCCGTTCTCCGGCGCACAGCTCCGGAAAACCGTCGCAAAGCTCCGTCAGCTCAAGCTGGAAATCCCTTGCGTGGACTCCAACTGCTGCCTGAACGAAAAGGATAACGAGGAACAGAACAGAAAAGAACTGCTCGCCTGCATGGAGCTTGCTCAGGCCGTCGGCGCTTCCTATATCCGTGTGCTCGGCGACCGCTACGGCGAGGTTACCGGCGCTGTGGACGATGCCTATGTCGCGCAGATGCTGAAGTCACTGCTCCCGGAGGCAGAGGCGCATGACGTGACACTGCTCATTGAAACAAACGGTGTATTCAGCGATACCAAACGCCTCGCCGCACTCCTTGACAGCATCGGCAGCATCCGTGCCGCTGCGCTCTGGGATATGCATCATCCCTTCCGCTACGGCGGCGAATCGCCGGAAACAACCGTCGCCAACCTCGGACACTATATCAAGTTCGTACACACAAAGGACAGCTCCTTTACCGACGGAAAGCTGCGCTATGAGCTCATGGGCAGAGGCGATCTGCCGCTCGATGAAATGCTCGCCGCACTCGACAGCATCAACTATACCGGCTATATCTCCCTCGAATGGGTCAAGCGCTGGATGCCGGAGCTCTCCGATGCCGGTATTGTCTTCCCGCAGTTCGCGGACTATATGGGAAAATACCGCACTAAATATAAGCACGATCTTCAGGTCAGCAACCGCGGCACCGGCTACTATCCGTGGCCCAAGGAGCGCCTGATCGACTATACCTTCCCGGATGTGCTCGACCGCATCTGCGAGCAGTTCCCGAATCAGTATGCATTCCGCTACACGGAGCTCGACTACACCCGCACCTATCCGCAGTTCCGCGACGATGTGGACACCTTCGCCCGCGCTCTGATCGCAATGGGCGTCGGTGCCGGCGACAAGGTCGCAATCTGGGCAACAAATGTCCCCGCATGGTATATCACCTTCTGGGCCACAACCAAAATCGGCGCAATCCTCGTGACCGTCAATACCGGAAACAAAATCCATGAGACCGAATATCTGCTCAAGCAGTCCGATACGCATACGCTGGTCATGATCGACGCCTACAAGGGCACCGATTATAACGAGATCATCCGCACGCTGATTCCGGAGCTCGCAACCGCTGAGCCGGGTAAGCTCGAATCCGCAAAATTCCCGTTCCTGCGCAATATCATCACGATCGAGAGCAAGCAGCCCGGCTGCTTTACCTGGGATGAGGCCGTCGCTAAGCATACCGAGGTGCCGCTGACTGAGGTCGAGCGCCGCCGCCGCGCAATCAAAAAGGACGACGTCGCAAATATGCAGTATACCTCCGGCACAACCGGCTTCCCCAAGGGCGTTATGCTGACACACTACAATGTCGTCAACAACGGCAAGGCAATCGGCGACTGCATGGACCTCTCCTCCGAGGACCGCATGATGATTCAGGTGCCGATGTTCCATTGCTTCGGCATGGTGCTCGCGATGACCGCCTCCGTGACGCATGCCGTCACGATGTCCCCGATCACCGCGTTCTCGCCGAGAAAGGGTCTGCACTGCATCAATCAGGAGAAGATCACCTGCTTCCACGGCGTGCCGACTATGTTCATCGCAATGCTCGGACACGAAAACTTCCCGAAAACCGATTTTTCGCATATGCGCACCGGCATCATGGCCGGCTCCCCCTGCCCGATCAAGACCATGGAGGAGGTCATCGAGAAGATGCATATGCCCGAAATCTGCATCACCTACGGCCAGACGGAGGCCTCTCCTGCGACAACCATGAGCAAGACAACCGACTCGATCGAGGCGCGCGTCAATACCGTCGGCGGCCCGATCTTCGGCGTTGAGTGCAAGATCGTTGACCCGGAGACCGGCAAGGAGGTTCCCGACGGCGTGGACGGAGAATTCTGCGCCCGCGGCTACAATATCATGAAGGGCTACTACAAGATGCCCGAGGCGACTGCTGCGGTCATCGACGAGGACGGCTGGCTCCATTCCGGCGATCTCGCCCGCAGACTGCCCGACAGCGGCTACTTCAAAATTACCGGACGCATCAAGGATATGATTATCCGCGGCGGCGAAAACCTCTATCCCAAGGAGATCGAGGACTTCCTCTATACGCATCCGGACGTCCGCGATGTGCAGGTCATCGGCGTGCCCGCCAAGCAGTACGGCGAGGAGGCTATGGCCTGCGTCATCCGCAATGACGGTGCGACCTGCACCGAGGATGACCTCAAGGAATATGTCCGCTCCCACATGGATAAGACCAAGGTTCCGCGCTATGTGCGCTTCGTCGATTCGTTCCCGATGAACGCCGCCGGCAAGATTCTGAAATATAAAATGCGCGAGGAGGCTGTCGATTACCTCAATCTCCATGAGGCAAACAGCATTGTTACGGCATAATACGCCGCGTTATATGCACGATCATATCACAAAAACAGGCAGATACGCCCGAAACGGCGTATCTGCCTGCTTTTTGTATTTTATTGTGCCTGCGCAACAGCTCGGATATTCCGCACGATGATATCATGCAGCAGCTCAACATCGTAGTCGCCGATGATCGGCTCCAGATGCGACTCGCCGACGCCGGAATCATCCGTCAGAAAAACATAACTGCTGTTTGTCATGATCGCGCAGGACCGCCCGAACAGCTCCGTTTCCCGCGCAGCGTTCGATGCAACAACCGGAATCAGATGCACGCCCTGCGACGATGCCGCAGCAATCGAGGAAATCAGCGCAGAATAGTCCTCCTCTGTATCATATGCAGCCCCGTGCGGCGGCGCATCAAAAATCAGAAATGCAATCTTGTTCGTATCCTCGTGCCAGTCGCCGCGCTTCATCGTTTCCTCAAGAATCTGCGTCACGGCCTCCGGCATATCGCCGCCGCCGTCCGCATATTCGGCATTCAGCAGGCGCTGCACCTCCTGTACATCCGCCGTGAACGGGTTGCATTTTGTCACATATTCATCGCCCTCATCGCGGTAGAAATTCACTGAAAATGTCATGTTCTCGTCGGCAACCTCACCGGCTATCGCCGCAAAATCCTTTTGCAGATAGCTGATCTCATCGCCCATTGAGCCGGTCGTGTCCAGAATGAACATGACCTCCGTCCGGTCGTATTTCTCCCCGTCCGTATTGCACTCGAACTCATATTCAAGCGACGGCGTGCTGATGCCCTGCCCCTCTGCTGCTTCGCCGGCAGCCGGAATCTCAATTTCAACGGATGCTGCACCCTCCGCCTGAAGGATATAGGTATTTGCCTGCTTTGTATCGGTCGGGTAGAACAGGTACGCCCTGCCGCTGCTGTCCGTTTTCGCCTGCCACCAAAGGCGGGAATCTATGCCCTCCAGCCGAACCGTCCGGTTCGTGGCCGGCACGCCGTCATGCGTCAGTGTGACGGAAATGCGGTTCATCGGCTCCAGACCGTACACAGGAAACTGCACCGTTTTATTTTTCACCAGATTCATGAAAAAGCCCCAGTTTTCGAGGTCATTCCACTCGCCGGCCGTCAGCACAAACGGCTGAGAATCATCCTCTGCGGCAGAGGATTCGGTGATGTTCTGTACATCGCCTTCGTGTGTGTCAGGCATTGCCGCAGCCGGAGATGCTTCATCCGCTGCCGTCATATACTCCGCGGCCTCGCCCTTCATCTCCAGATCAAAGTGTACATCGGCCTCGCGCTCGGCGCCGTCATCGGCAGGCTCTGCCCCGCTGTCCGCACCGGATTCACGCCCGGTCTCTGCCGAAGCAGACTCCGATGCCGAACTACCGGACACCTTGCTTAAATCGGATACATCGCCGCAGCCGGTCAGGCACAGCATTGCGGTCGCTGCGGTCAGGCATAATGCCGTCAGTCTGAGTTTCATAGGTTTCGCCTCCTTTTTTGATCGGTTTCGCTGCTTTTATTGTAGCATACGCAGAACGAAAATGCAAGGGTGTTCTGATGACGCATTCATTACAATGCGGTAACATGTACGGACAAAATGCGCCGATGCCCGCAGCAGGTATGCAGCAGGCACCGGCACATCTATATATGGAGAGAAACATAAAGGCGGATTCAGTTGCAGATCACCAGCCGTGACCTGCCATTTCGTCATATTTCGAAAACTCATCGCCGTAGTAATCGTTGAACCACATGTCCATCATCTGCTCATAGCGCGGATTGCCCCAGCGCCAGCCCTGATCGACCGAGCCTGACCCGTACTGCACGACCTTTGCCTCCGGATAGGTCTCCCGCAGCTTTGCAAAGCTCGCACCGGAAACGCTCGTCGATTCCAGCCAGATTCGCTGCATCATCGGAGAATTCAGCAGCGGCGTGATATCGCTCAGGCCGTAGTTATAGCTGATATTCACATCGACCAGCTCATGCAGGTCCTTCAGCGGAGAGATATCGAAAATCTTGTTCACGAACAGCTCTAAATAATGCAGATGCGTCATTTTTGCAATCGGTGAAATGTCGCGTATCTGATTGTCGGCCAGAATCAGCAGACGCAGCTCCGGCAGATAATCGCCCAGCACGGTCAGGTCGGAGATTGCCTGATGACCGAGATCGAGCGCACGGAGATCGGTACAGTATTTGAGCACCTGAATATCATTCGAGGTCATGCGGCGATAATCATAATGCACGATCAGCACGGAAAATGCGACCTGATCGGTACGCACAGCCCAGCGTCCGAGATAGACGCGCCATACGACCTTGATATCCTTGAGTTCTTCCTGAAACTCCTGCAAGGTCTCATTATTGAGGCCGCAGTCAATCAGAATCAGTTTTTCGAGATTCGGAAGCTGTGACACAACCTCACGAAGCTCGTCGAGATCGTCGGACGTCAGCTTGCGCTCGGAGAGATCGAGCTCTGTAATTGAGGAATCATAGATCTCATCGCCGTAATGCACCGTCCAGCCGAAGGAAACCTCCGGGAATTCCTGTGCCAGCGCGATGCGCTCCTCCTTGGAAATCTCCTGATCGTGAAGATCGACCTCCTGAAGCTCCGGCAGCAGCGCGAGCTGATCGTAAAGCGAGGCATCGAGCTGTGCATCGCGGAGATCGAGTGTTTCGACATTTTCCGGCACGGTTTTGCCGTAAATCTCATACGTGCCGATCACCTCAAAATTCACATCGGGATATGCGGCAGTCAGCATATTTTTCTCGGTGATCGGGATTGTCTGCTTTCCGAAGATCACAGTCTTGAGCTGCGGGAGAAATTCGAGCTTGCGGATAAACGCTTTGCAGTCGGAGAAGCCGGTCTCAGAAATATCGAGCGACTCAATATCCGTCCGATAATTTTTTCCGCAGATATCGACGATTGTCTGGAAGCGGAGGTCAGTCTGCGGGAATTCCTGTCTCAGCGGGAAGGAGTCCTCCGCCTCGACCTGATATGAGCCGAGATCGGCGACCCGCAGATTCTTAAAGCGCTTCAGATACCGCTTCAGCGAGGGGAGATCGCTGATCTCATCGCCGCTGAAATGGATTTCCTCCATATAAATGTCGCTCGGTGTTCCGAACATATCAAAATGCGTATGCCGGTACACCAAAAGCAGGCCGACTGTGAGCAGCAAGAAAATACAGCAGAGCACAGCCAGCAAAATCAGCCAAAACTTCCTTGTCTTCAAACTTCCCTTGAACAACATATTCCGCTCCCGCAGCAAATAATCACACTCAAAAGCCGGGCGTGTCCGGAGAAACTGCACAGATGCGGCCCGCGTGCTGTGCAGTTCTGTTGGTTGGGGCAGCAGGATTTGAACCTACGCATGCCAGAGTCAAAGTCTGGTGCCTTTACCAACTTGGCTACATCCCCGTATCGTCCGGACGCCGGGGTTTGCGGGAAATAAAGCCGGAA
>JAFXZM010000027.1 GCA_017541275.1 Oscillospiraceae bacterium
GACTGGATCGGAGCATAATCGTTCAGAGCCTTTGCCATCGGAGCAAGGCAGTTGGTGGTGCAGGAAGCAGCAGAAATGATCGTATCATCCTTGGTCAGGGTCTTCTCATTGACGGAGAAAACGATAGTGGGCAGATCGTTGCCTGCCGGAGCGGAGATGACAACCTTCTTTGCGCCTGCGTCGATGTGAGCCTGAGACTTCTCCTTGGAGCAGTAGAAGCCGGTGCACTCCAGAACGACGTCAACACCGATCTCACCCCACGGCAGCTCGGCAGCATTTGCCTTTGCATAGATCGTCAGGGTCTTGCCGTCTACGGTGATGGTGCCGGCCTCGTCGTCTGCGGTCACGGTGTGCAGATTCTCGCCGATGATGCCGCAGTAGCCCTTCTGAGCGGTATCGTACTTCAGCAGGTGAGCGAGCATGGACGGCTTGGTCAGGTCATTGATTGCAACGACCTCATAGCCTTCTGCACCGAACATCTGGCGGAATGCCAGACGGCCGATACGACCGAAACCATTGATAGCAACTTTAACAGACATTGGAATTACCTCCTAAAATTTGATACTTCTATTTTACACCATTTTGTCCGAAATTGCAAGCACTTTGACAAAAAATTCACGGATTCCTGCTCAATGCTGTGTTATTTGTTGGTTTCTCACAAAACCGGAAACACAAAATTGTGAACCTTTCCAAATCTTCGTAAAAAGCTCGAAATCGGAACCTCTTTCGTGTATAATAGTATCAGGGTTACGTATTTACACAGAGGCTTGTCCGCACACAGCGGCGGCAAAATAGAAGGAGGCACTATACATGGAACAAGCAATTCGGGATGCACTGCGGGTTTTGTGGGGCAGATCGGAGGATCCGGTCTGTGCCGTGAATTCTGCGATGGAGCCCGTATGGGCGCCTGATGCCAGAGCACAGAAATATCTTCTTCGGCTGAGCGCGCAGCTTTCCGCATCTGCTGAAATGCCGACCCCTGTTATCCCGACTGACGGCAATGTGATTTTCTCCGATACAGACGGCAACGCCGTGACATGCAGCATCCGGCTGATTCCCGCCAGTGCGGAGCCGCTCTATCTGCTGATTTTCCGCACGCAGCGGGAGCTCTCCGGCTTTTCTCCTGCTGAGGCACGCGCGATGCTGTCCAGTCAGGCCAATGCCGGGCATACGGTCGCCGCACAGTTCATTCAGTCGCTGCATTTTCTGAAGGAGGCGCACCCGGAGCTCGCCGACAGCATGGAAGCGCAGAAGTGGCTGATTCTTGCGGATCGCGCCTGCTACACCCTCCTGAACAGTACCGTCCGCTGCGAAGAAATGCTCTGGTACGGCGGCTATTGCTCCGGCATAAACAATGCGGCAGAGGCAATAGACATCCGGGAGCAGATTCAGAGCTTTGCCGATGAGATCGACAGCATTACCGGCAGTAATCTGACGCTGGCGGATTCTTACCTTGAGTACGGCCTGTATACCCGTGTGGACCCCGAACGGCTTTCCTTTGCCCTTCTGCTGATGTTTATTACGACACAGCACGGCGATCCGAATCTGCGCAGCATGCGTCTGTCCGCTGTGCGGACGGATGATGTCATCCGCATTACCATGACCTTTACCGCGGACGATACGGCAGGGGAATCCCTCCTGCACCCGTCCCGCAGCATAGATATCTCCCTCTCCGGCGATGAAATGCTGCTCAGCAGCTTCTGCGCTGCCTTCGGCGCCTCGCTGAGCTGCCAGAGGCTTGAAGGTTACAGCAGCGCCGTTATGGAGCTGCATGCAGAGGAGCATGCAGCGGACGAAAAGATTATGCTTGGCTCGCCCCCCTCGTCGTATGCCGCCGGACGCTTTTCACTGTCCCGCGTGCTCGTTTCCGAGATACTGGATCCGGAGGATTTTGCGCCGCTGAACTTAGCTTTACGCCCGTTCCGTTACGTATTCGGCAGAATGCACGAATCCCGCATCTTTGTTTTGTGACCTTTTCCCCTTAACAAATTGTTCATTTTCTATTGACATTTTTGTCAAGATATGCTATACTAATCTTGGAATAGTGATATTTTTCCGTGGGCTTGTATTCGGATGATGCGCCTGAACGGTAATTTACCTTCCGGAAAAGGAGGATGCGATATGAACTTCAAAAAATTTAAGGAGCGGGTTCACGACGGCTTTACGCTGATCGAAATGGTTGTCGTCGTTGCGATCATTAGTATTCTGGTCGGAACCTTAGTTCCCGCAATGTACAATTATTACACCAACAGCCGTCTGAACAGCGCAAACGGTGAGGCAAAGGTTCTCTTTAATTCCATGCAGACGATTATGCAGGAGTATGAGTTCTCAGAGCGCTCCGCAGAGGAATCGTTCTTCTACGGCGCTTCCAAGACCGGAAGCCTGACCATCAAGGGCGAAAACGGCACGATCACAGAGGCCTATGTGAACGGTTCTTCTTTCCCGGCCGATGCTGCACTCGGCGCAGATGCCGACCCGGCCCCTGCTACACTCGGCGGCCGTCTGATTCGTCTGTATCCGGATTACGGCGAGACCGCATGGGCTGTGTATGTTGAGAATTATACGGTGAGGGGCACGATTGTCGCCTCCAAGAGTACAAGCGAATATATCGGTGCATATCCGCTGAGAGCATCGGAAAAAGGCGATGCGAATGTCGTCGGTGCGATGCGGGTCGCCGATGTTACAACCGCCGACATGGCTGCCTATGCAGCGCGTGCATGGTCATAAGAAAAAACGGCCAAATCTGCCGCAGTCTGATTAACAGGCTGCGGCAGTTCTGTTTGCAGGCTTCATAAAAAATTCATACGCGGGGGCAGGCTTTTTTCGCAGGTCTGCCCTTTACTTTTTTGCCGTTTTGTGCTATACTATAAGAGTATCACTATGTCCGGAGCAAGGAGGCTGCACGAATGGACGTTTTTCTCAGGTACGGGCAGACCTTCCCGGTACCGGCTGCGGTTGCAGATAATCTGCTCAAGCTCGCAAGCCACGATCAGCTTAAGGTGCTGCTCTATGTTCTCTGTCATGCAGAGGCGCCGGTGCCCTCCGAACAGATTGAACGCGCCTGCAATGTGACGGCCGATGCCGTTGAGGAGGCGCTCGCCTTCTGGCAGCGCGTCAATATCCTGCAAATGCAGGAGCCGATGCCTCCCGTGCAGATTACGGCACAGCAGACTGCTCCGGCAGAACAGCCCGCAGCTGCGGCGCCTCCTGCCGCTGTGAGCCCGCCGGAACCGGCAGTGAACCCGCCGGCAGGTGCTCTGCAAATGAGCAGCAGCAGCAATATTGCCGCACCCTCACAGATTGCCGAACGCATCAGGGAAAACAAGGCACTGGCCGAAATGTTCCGCATGGCGGAGAAAACAATCGGAAAGGCGCTGAATCCGACAGAACGGAACAGCCTGTTCTGGATGCACGAATATCTCGGCCTTCAGCCCGATCTCATTCTGATGCTTACGGCCTACTGTACCGAGCAGGACTGCTTTTATGTCCGCTATATGGAAAAAATCGCGCTGGAATGGCAGGAGCGCGGCATAATGACCCATGCGCAGGTGCAGGCCGATATCCAAAGACGCACGGCGGCAAAAACCTATACGGGGCAGGTCATGCGGACATTAAAAATGGACCGCGGCCCGACCCGCAGACAGCAGGAAATGATTGATAGCTGGCAGGCGGCAGATGTGAGCATGGAGATGCTTCAGATCGCCTATGAAAAGACCCTCGAAAAAAAAGAAAACAAACTCGATCTGAAATTTCTGAACGGCATCGTTCAGAAATGGATCGAAGCGGGTGTCCGCACGCCGGAGCAGGCTCAGGCGTTGGATGAGGCCTTTTATGCCGCGCTTCAGAATAAGAAGCAGGCAGGCAGAGCCGGACAGGCCGCCAAGGCTGCGGAGCCGGAAAATACATCATTTGACCTCAGCGACTTCGATCAGCTCGTCAACCGGTTCTGACCGCAGGGCGGCTGTGCGAGGAACCAAAATACAAGGAGCCGTGTACAATGTACAGGGAAAAAATATACGATGAGGCGATCCGCAGAATCAAGGCGCGGCGGCTTGCGGCACAAAGTCAGCAGGAGCAGCGCACCGACCGGATCTATGCGGAGATTCCCGAAACCGCCGAGCTCGACCGCCAGCTCCGTTCGGCCTGCATGGCTGTTCTGCGCGCTGCTCAGAGCTCTGATGCGCAGAACCGCATCACACAGATCGAACGGCAGTGTACCGAGGCAGACCGCATGCTCAGGCAGCTTCTTACACTGCACGGATATCCGGCGGATTACCTCGACACGCAGTATCATTGCAGGAAATGCGATGACACCGGCTTTGTTCAGGGCAAGCCCTGCGAATGCCTGAAGCATGAGATCGGGCTGGTCGGTGCAGAGCAGATGAACGCAAACTCACAGCTGTCTCTGTGCAGCTTTGCGCGGTTTTCACTCGATTATTACAAATCGCTTCCGGTTGAGCAGTATCAGATCATGGAGCGTATCTTTCAGCAGTGCCGGAAATACGCCGCGGAATTTGACCCGGTGCATGCAGGCAATATCCTCATGATTGGCGGCACCGGTCTCGGCAAAACGCATCTTTCTCTCTCAATCGCGGCAGTCGTGCTCGAAAAAGGGTTCAGCGTCATCTATGATTCCGCCGGGAATCTGCTGCATCAGCTTGAACAGGAGCATTTCAGCCGGCAGAACGGCAGCGAGGATACGCTTTCCATGCTGCTGGACTGCGATCTGCTCATTCTCGATGACTTCGGAACCGAGTTTGATACGAGCTTTACCCGCTCGATGATTTACACGATCTTCAACAGCCGCATCAATGCCGCAAAGCCGATGATCGTGAATACCAATCTGGATAAAAACAGCCTGCAGGAACAATACGGCAGCAGAATTCTCTCCCGGCTGTTCTCCGCCTGCATTATGCAGTTTTTCGGCAGAGACATCCGGATGCAGAAAAGCCTGCGTCAGAATCAGAGCTAGAGGAGGTGCATCTGATGAATGCAGTGACCCTACAGGAAATCAATACCATGGCTGCGGAAACGCCGGAGCATTTCATTGTCGATGCAGAGGCCGCCTATGACAGGCAGCTCCGCACACTCGCTGATGACATTTGCCGGCATGCGTCCGAGCGCCCGATCACGCTGATTTCCGGGCCGTCGGGCTCCGGCAAGACCACAACAGCCTGCCGCCTGGAGCAGATACTCGATGCGGCCGGCTTTGAATCGCATACGCTCTCCATGGACGATTATTACGCCGACGGCACCCGCAATGCGGATATCGTCGATCAGTTCGGCAAGCCCGATTACGAATCGCCGCTGCGGCTCGATATCGACCTGCTGAATACGCAGCTTGAACAGCTCGCACGCGGAGAGGCCGTTGAACTGCCGCGCTTTGACTTTGCAAATCAGAAGCAGTGCAAATCCGGACGGATCCTGCGCCGCAAGCCGCATGAGCTTATCATCATGGAGGGAATCCATGCGCTGAACCCGGAGGTGACCGGTGCCTCGCATGACATCGCAAACCGCATTTATCTCAGCGTCCGTACCCGCATCACGGACGGGGATGTCAGACTGCATCCCTCGCTGATTCGCTTTGCACGCCGCCTGATCCGCGACAGCCGCACCCGCGGCAGAAATCCGGAGGAAACACTCAGCATGCTCAGCAGCATTTCCCGCGGCGAGAATCTCTACATCATGCCCTATAAGCACTTAGCAGACTATGAGCTCGATACCTTTATGGCCTATGAGCTTTCCGTTTACCGCGGCGTGCTGCTGGATACAGTGCAGCAGCTCAGTACGGAGGCCGCCCCGGAAAGCGGCATCGCCGACCTGCTGCATTTCATGGAGGCGCTCGTCCCGATGGACGATGCGTGGATTCCGGAGCAGTCGCTGGTGCGGGAATTTATCGGCGGCTCTGTCTTCACAAGCTGATGAGCAGTACGCAGCCGTTTGCAGTCTGCTTTGCGGGTCACCGTCCGGCAAAGCTCCCGCAGGAGCAGGAGATGCGCATGCTGCTCAGCCTGCTCTACACCGAGACCAAGATCGCTGTTATGGAGGGCGCGGATACCTTCTATACCGGCTGTGCGCTGGGCATCGACCTCTGGGCGGCAGATATCGTGCTGCTGCTGAAGCAGACGTGGCCGGAACTGCGGCTGATCTGCGTCCGGCCGTATGAGCAGCAGGGCAAAAATTTTTCCGGCGAGGACCGGTATCACTATCAGACGGTGCTTCATGCTGCCGATGAGGTGATCTGCCTCAGCCCGCGGTATTACCGAGGCTGCTACCGCGACCGGAATCGCTATATGGTCAATCACACGCAGCGCCTCATTGCGATCGTCACGGATATGCATTCCGGCACCGGCCAGACGATCGGCTTTGCAAGGAAAGCCGGGCATGAGGTCTGTATTCTGTCGCTCGATGCGGCAAAGCAGCAGACAAGGCCCGCACATGAATATTTCAAATTCTGAAAAGGAAGGAGCAGCAGCCGCATGCCCTGCGCATGTGCTGCAAACGCATTATGTCAAAGTATCTTTTCCGGCGGCGGCAAAAGCCCGGCGCAACTGCGATCCCGTTTATGCTCACGGTTCTGATTTCCCTGTTCGTATTCGGCGGTGTCGCATTGTTCTGCTATAATAAGCTCATGGAGGACGATACCGAGCTTCAGCCCATGCAGGCAGCCGTGACCGGCATCTCTGACAACGACATCAATACGATCCTGTTTATCCTTGACCCGGACGATCCGGAGCATCCCGACCGCAAAACCGCAATGATGCTGCTGCATTTTGACCCTGTCCGAAAAAAGGAATTTTGCATGGGCATCCCGCTGGAGCTCCAGGTCGCGCATGAGGGCAAGCTCATGACCGCCGAAAACTGCCTCATCAATCACGGGCTTGATGCTCTGAAAAATGCGGTCGGCGCTGCACTGGATCAGAAGGTTGACCGGTATATTATGATGGACAGCGAGGGCTTTGAAAAGCTCGTCAACGTCATCGGCAATGTTTCGTACCCCTCTCCGATCAAGGATACCGGCCTGCGCCGCGTCGATGACGGTGTTTCGGTTCAGCTCGACAACAAGCAGTTTGAAACGCTGCTGACCAGCACACGCTATGACAAGGAAGTTGACCGCTGTGCGACAATCGGCCTTTCCGTTTCGCAGCTCCTGAATCAGTGCGACGGCAAGCGCATCGGCTCGAATCTCGATAACTACTATCATTCGTTCATCAACGATGTGACAACCGATATCACGGCAATGGATTTCTCCGATCACAAGCACGCAATCAGCTATGTTTTCCAGTATGCAACCTCACCGGCACGCGCAGTCACGATCATCTGCACAGAGCAGAACGGCATGTTTGTTGTGAACGAGGATTTCAAGGACAGTCTCAAAAAGACCTTCTATCAGCAGAGCTCGGCCGGTCTTGGCGTCGAGGAGAATCCCGCTGCTGAGACAACCGTTTCGTAAGCCCGCAGCACACCAAAGCTGCAAATCCCCTCCGCAGAAACAGTCTGCGGAGGGGATTTTTGTGCGCTGCTGTTTCAGCAGTCAGCGCAATGCCTGCTTCATTTCTTTGACAAATGCACCGACGGCCGGTGCTGCCGCTTTGCCGTGCTGCGCAATCAGCTTCACAATCGCTGAGCCGACAATCGCGCCGTCGGCATGTGCTGCCATGGCCGACGCCTGCGCCGGCGTCGAAATGCCGAAGCCCACTGCACACGGAACAGCCGTGTTTTCACGGATTTTCGCGGTGATCGCGGAAATATCGGTCTGTATTTCGCTGCGCACGCCGGTTACGCCGAGGCTCGATACCACATAGACAAAGCCTTCCGCATCCTTTGCGATCTCCGCAATGCGGTTCTCGGAGGTCGGTGCAATCAGCGAAATGAAATCGACACCGTATTTCCGGCAGAGCGGCGCGAATTCCTCCTTCTCCTCATGCGGGACATCCGGCAGAATGATGCCGTCGATGCCGCATTCCGCACATTTCGCGGCAAAGCGCTCGATGCCGTAGGAGAACACTACGTTCGCATAGGTCATGAATACCAGCGGCACGGTTACATCCGCACGCAGAGTCTTTACAAAATCGAAGATTTTATCGGTCGTCACGCCGCCGGAGAGTGCGCGGATATTCGCTTCCTGAATAACCGGCCCCTCAGCGGTCGGGTCGGAGAACGGGATGCCCAGCTCGATCAGATCGGCACCGTTCGCAGCCATTTCGCGGACGATCGCGCCGGTTGTTTCGAGGTCGGGGTCGCCGCAGGTGACAAACGGAATGAACGCCTTGCCGTTCTTGAATGCCTCTGAAATCTTACTCATGGATATCCTCCCCTCTGTAGCGTGCAATCGCCGCGCAGTCCTTGTCGCCGCGGCCGGAGATTGTGATGACGATGATTTTATCCTTATCCATGTCCGGCGCAATCTTCAGCGCATGTGCAACGGCATGTGCGGATTCAATCGCCGGAATGATGCCCTCCGTCCGGGAGAGATATTCAAATGCATTGACTGCCTCGTCATCCGTGACCGCGACATATTCCGCTCTGCCGATATCGTGCAGATGTGCATGCTCCGGGCCGATGCCGGGGTAATCCAGTCCCGCCGAAATGGAGTAAACCGGTGCGATCTGGCCGTATTCATCCTGACAGAAGTACGACTTCATGCCGTGGAAGATGCCGAGCTTTCCGGTGTTGATTGTCGCGGCAGTCTCAAGGGTGTCAATGCCTCTGCCGGCCGCCTCGCAGCCGATCAGGCGGACATCCTTGTCCTCGATGAAGTGATAGAAAGTGCCGATCGCATTCGAGCCGCCGCCGACGCATGCCATGACGATATCGGGCAGTCTGCCCTCCTTTTCGAGCATCTGCGCCTTGATTTCCTTCGAGATGACAGCCTGAAAATCGCGGACGATTGTCGGGAACGGGTGCGGCCCCATGACCGAGCCGAGACAGTAATGCGTGTCGTCGATGCGGTTTGTCCATTCGCGCATCGCCTCGGAAACTGCGTCCTTGAGCGTTGCCGTGCCGGTTTTTACGGGGATGACCTCCGCGCCGAGCAGTCGCATCCGGTAGACATTGAGTGCCTGCCGCTTTGTGTCCTCCTCGCCCATAAATACAACGCATTCCATGCCCATGAGCGCCGCCGCAGTTGCGGTCGCAACGCCGTGCTGACCCGCGCCGGTCTCTGCAATCAGGCGCGTTTTGCCCATTTTTTTCGCCAGCAATGCCTGTCCCAGCACATTGTTGATTTTATGTGCGCCGGTGTGGTTGAGGTCCTCGCGCTTCAGATAGATTTTTGCACCGCCGAGTGCCTTTGTCAGCTTCTCGGCATAATACAGCCGCGAGGGGCGGTTTGCATATTCATTGAACAGCGTTTCCAGCTCCGCATTGAACTGCGGATCGTTTTTATAGTGATTGTACGCCGCTTCAAGCTCGATCACAGCGTTCATCAGTGTTTCGGGGATATACTGTCCGCCGTGGATGCCGAAGCGTCCTGCCTGATTGGTCATAAGATCGTCCTCCTTGTTATATCGTTCCGTTTGTTTGCCGCACGGCCGCTGCAAATGCCTGCATTTTCTGCGCATCCTTTCTGCCGTCTGTCTCGACACCGCTGCTGACATCGACTCCGTAGGGGTGCAGCAGGTTCACTGTTTCTGCTGCATTCTCCGGCGTCAGACCGCCCGCGAGAAAATACGGACGGGGAAAGCCGTTCAGCAGCGTGTGGTCAAAGGTCTCGCCTGTGCCGCCGATGCCGCTGTCCAGCAGCACAATATCCGCATCGGATTCCGCTGCTGCGCGCAGATCACCGGCACTGCGGATGCTGTATGCACGGATGACCGGCAGTGTGCAGACCTTTCGCAGATTCAGCAGATAGGCCGCGTCCTCCTGTCCGTGAAGCTGCACAAGCTGAATGATGCCTTTTTCCGCGAGTGCCGAGATCTCCTTCACCTGCGCATCCACGAACACCCCGACCAGCGGGATCCGCCGGTCAAGCGCCCTGCGGATCGCCCGCGCCGTTTCCTGTGTGACGCAGCGCCGTCTGCCCTTCGCAAAAACCACGCCTGCCAGTTCCGGCTGCACTGCGTTTGCATATTCTGCATCCTGCGCGGACATCAATCCGCAGATTTTCAGCTTTGTCATGCTGTCTCACCCTTCAGATATTGTATCATTTGCCGTTTATCGTCCGCGCGCATCAGCGTTTCGCCGATCAGCACGGCATTTGCCTGTGCTGCCCGCGCATTCTGAATATCCGCGGGCGTTTTCATGCCGCTCTCGACGACAAACAGCGTTTCTGCCGGCGCATACTGCCGCAGTCTTGCCGCACGGCCGGAATCAACCGAAAAATCCTTCAGATTGCGGTTGTTGACGCCGATGATGCTTGCGCCGGCCTCTGCGGCTGCTTCGATCTCGCGCTCGTCATGCGCCTCGACCAGCGCCGAAAGCCCCAGCGAATCCGCGGTCTCGCGGAATTCGCGAAGCTGTGCGCGGTCAAGAAGTGCGCAGATCAGCAGCACGGCGGATGCGCCGAGCAGCTTTGCCTCGTAGATCATGTACGGATCAACGGTGAAGTCCTTGCGCAGACAGGGAATCTGCACCGCTGCCGCAATCTGCTGCAAATAGCTGTCGCTGCCGAGAAACCATTTCGGCTCGGTCAGGACGCTGATGCAGTCCGCGCCTGCCGCCTCATAATCCCGCGCAATCTGCAAATACGGGAAATCCGGCGCAATCAGCCCCTTGGAGGGCGATGCCTTTTTGCATTCGCAGATGAATGCGATATCGTCTGTTTTCAGCGCATGCTCAAAGGCGAAGCTGCCCTTTGGCATCAGCTCTGCATCGGCACGGATTGAATGCAGCGGGCGCTTTCGCTTTGCATTGGCGGTGCGCTCTGCTGCAAATGCCGCAAGCTCTGCTAAGATTGTCTGCATGCTGCTCACCGGTTTGAGGCGGCGGCAAATGCTTCGAGCTGCTGCATTGCTTTTCCGCTGTCGATCAGCTCTGCCGCGAGCTTGACGCCCTCCCGCATGTTCATCGCCTTGCCCGCGATGAACAGTGCTGCGCCGGCATTCAGCAGAACAGCATTCCGCTTCGCGCCCTGTTCCTCACCGGACAGAATTGCGCGGGTGATTGCGGCATTTTCCGCCGGTGTGCCGCCGGTCAGCTCGGATTTCTCGCAGCGCTCAAAACCGAAGTCCTCCGGTGAAACGGTGTAGGTTTTGTAGTCGCCCTCACGGAATTCGCAGATCAGCGTATCTGCGCTGAGCGAGATCTCGTCGAGCCGGTCGAGACCGTAGACAACCATGCCGCGCTGTACGCCGAGACGGATCAGAACCTGCGCAATCGGTTCGACCAGCGATGCATCGTACACGCCGATGACTGTGCGCTTCGCATTTGCGGGATTGGTCAGCGGGCCGAGAATATTGAACACGGTGCGGACGCCCAGCTCTCTGCGAATCGCGCCGACATATTTCATGGAGGTGTGATATTTCTGGGCGAAGCAGAAGCACATGCCGACCTCGCCGAGCATTGCAGCCGCCTTTTCGGGCTCCTGCTGGATATTGACGCCGAGCGCCTCAAGGCAGTCTGCCGCGCCGCAATTAGACGATGCCGCACGGTTGCCGTGCTTGGCAACCTTCGCACCGCCCGCTGCCGCGACAATCGCGGAGGTCGTGGAGATGTTGAAGCTGTTTGCATTGTCGCCGCCCGTGCCGACGATCTCCAGCACATCGTAATTGTGATCGACATGCAGGGCGTGCTCGCGCATTGCCGCCGCACAGCCCGTGATTTCGTCGATTGTCTCTGCCTTGGTGCTCTTGGTCGAGAGTGCTGCCAGAAATGCGGCATTCTGTGTCGGGGTCGTTTCACCGCTCATGATCTCATTCATCACGGAGTAGGCTTCTTCATAGGACAGGTCTTTTTTGTCCACAATCTTTTTAATTGCATCAGCGATCATACCGGTTTCCTCCTTCGGGGCACTGCCCGCAGTATTGTTTGAATTGATTTCTGCATTCGCTCTGTCTTTAGAATGCGTGTTTGGGGTGCTGTTGAAGTCATTGCTGACTGTTCCGTTTGTACCTGCAAGAAAGTTTCTGAGCATCTGTCTGCCGTCCGGCGTGAGGATGGATTCGGGATGAAACTGCACGCCGTACACCGGGAATGTCTTGTGCTGCACGGCCATGATCTCGCCGTCATCGGTCTGCGCGGTGATGCGCAGGCAGTCCGGCATGGCCGTTTCATCGGCTGCGAGAGAGTGATATCTTGCGACTTTCACGCGCTCCGGCAGGCCGCGGAACAGCGGGCAGTCCCGCTGCACAGTGACCTCGGACTGCTTGCCGTGCATAAGCTGCTTTGCGTGGATGAT
The DNA here is from genome assembly GCA_017541275.1 of Oscillospiraceae bacterium. Taxonomy (GTDB): domain Bacteria; phylum Bacillota; class Clostridia; order Oscillospirales; family Ruminococcaceae; genus Firm-04. The sequence continues at coordinate 12,338 of JAFXZM010000027.1, forward strand.
CGGTGCGCCGTATGCGGCACAGATTGCCTGATGTCCCAGACAGACACCGAGAATCGGGATTTTCCCGCCGAGCTTCTGCACTGTTTCGATGATGACGCCTGCGTCCTCCGGACGGCCGGGGCCGGGGGAGAGAATGATATGTGTCGGTGCGAGTGCTTCGATCTCACCGACCGTCATCGCGTCATTGCGGATGACCTTGATCTCCTGCGCCAGCTCACCGAGATACTGGTACAGATTGTAGGAGAAGCTGTCGTAATTGTCAATCAGCAGAATCATCGTTCAGCGCCTCGCTTTCCTTCAGTGCGCGGACGACCGCCGCCGCTTTGTTGATGCACTCCTGATACTCGTTTTCCGGAACTGAATCCGCGACGATGCCTGCGCCGCTCCGGACAAAAACGGTTCCGTTTTTGCGGTATGCAATGCGGATTGCGATGCAGGTATCGAGATCGCCCTGAAAAGAGAGATACCCGATCGCGCCGCCGTAGATGCCGCGCTTTGCGCCCTCCAGCTCGCCGATGAGCTGGCAGGCGCGGATTTTCGGTGCGCCGGAGAGCGTTCCCGCCGGCAGAACGGCATTCACCGCATCCAGAGCATCGCAGTCCTCACGAATCTCGCCGCGCACCGTCGAGCCGATGTGCATGACATGCGAATAGCGCTCGACCGAATGATATTTTTCAACGGAAACAGAACCGAACCGGCTGATGCGTCCCAGATCGTTCCGTCCCAGATCGACCAGCATATTGTGCTCGGCCAGCTCCTTTTCATCGGCCAGCAGATCGGCTTCGAGTGCCTTGTCCTCGGCCTCTGTTTTTCCGCGGGGACGGGTTCCGGCCAGCGGGAAGGTGTGCAGGACGCCGTCTTCGAGCTTCACCAGCGTTTCCGGCGATGCGCCTGCGACTTCAACGTCCGTGCCGGAAAAATAGAACATATAGGGCGAGGGGTTCAGCGTCCGCAGCACACGGTAGGTGTTCAGCAGCGAGCCCTCAAAGGGTGCGCTGAAGCGGTTGGAGAGCACGATCTGGAAAATATCGCCCTCGCGGATATACTGCTTTGCGCGTGTGACCATATCGCAGTAGGCATCGCGGTCAAAGAGCGGCGTCAGCTCGCCGGTCATGCGGCTGACCGGCTCGGTGTGCGGGGTGCCGGTTTTCAGCAGCGCCGCCATTTGCCGCAGCTCCAGCACGGCGCGGTGATAACCCGTTTCGCCGTCGCAGAGCTTCATATTTGCGATCAGAATGATCTTCTGCCGGAAGTGGTCAAAGGCGATCACCTTGTCAAAGAGCATCAGGTCAAGGTCGCGGAAGCGGTCGGGATCATCGGCAGCAGTCCGCACTGACGGCTCCTGATAGCCGAGGTAATCGTATGCGAAATACCCCACAAGACCGCCGGTAAAGGGCGGAAGACCCTGCAGCTTCGGGCTGCGGTATTTTGCGAGGAGCTGCCGCAGATTCGCTGCCGGATCATCGGTCGGGATTGTCAGATCACCCATTTTCAGCACACCGTCAAGGCAGCTGATCGCCGATTTCGGGTCATAGCCGAGAAAGGTGTAGCGGCTGTGGGATTCGCGCGGGGTGACGGATTCGAGCAGGAATGTGTGTGCGGAAACATGCTTCAGGATGCGGAGCACTTCGATCGGGGTAAAGGCATCGCTGAGCAGCTCGCAGCTCAGGGGCAGCACATCGTATGCACCGGCTGCTGCGTACTGCATCGCTTCTTGGATTGTCGGTGTGACGTTCATGGAATTCGGCCTCCTTTTTTGCCGGTGGCAAACAAAAAAGCCCGCCCCGACTGTATCAGATTCTGAACAGTCAAGGACGAGCCTGTGTTTCACAATACTCGCGGTGCCACCTTGATTCGCCGTGCTGTCTGTGAGGCAGAAGCGCAGCGCACTTTTTGCAGGATACCAGCATATCCCCGACAACTGACGTATGTCTGCACGTCGCAGTTTTACCGGCATCCGCCGACTGCGCCCTCAGCGGGCCATTTGCGGCTGTGTATCCCGCCCGGCTCTCAGCATCCCGGACTCTCTGTAGGGGCATCAGCGGCTTTATCTCCGCTTCATCGGTTTATCTTGCTGGTATTTATTTTAGCGCAATCCGCGAAAAATGTCAAGCATTTTTATAAATTTTTATGTTTTAACGATGCGTTCTATCCCCGCAGCATCAGCAGCAGAATCACGGCGCACACTGCGGCGGCAATAAAAATCGCAGTAAATGCGTATTTCCGCGCACGAGCTTTGTTCTGATTCGGCGGCGGTGCCTGAGCAGGCGGCTGCGGCATTTTTCCGCTCAGGGGAACTGCATTCAGCAGTCCGCCGCATATTTTACAGAATTTTCCGGGCGGCGAATCCCGTCCGCAGCGGCAGCAGAGCATGCATCCGCCTCCTTTTTTCAAGGCAGTTCCGCGCAGAGCAGCAGCGATCATTTTCATACAGAATGGCGAAAATGATGCAGCCGAAGCGCCTTTGAGCTGTCCCGGTTCTTATTTCTCCAGTTTGCTGCCGGTCGCAATCAGGAACCATTGCAGCTTTCCGTTCTGCCGGACATTCAGTGCAATGCCGATGCTGTCGATCCAATCTGCATTCAGGAGGTTCTCGCCGGGATTCTCGTCGCTGAAATGCCGTTTCGGCGGATTGTCGGCGAGCATTTCCCGCAGCATCCCGTCTGCGCGCACATTCGTATTGAACAGATAAGTATAGCAGTCATATTTCTGAATATTCAGGTCATCCGCATGCTTGGCCTCATCGACCATCGTGTCGGTTGGCAGCATTTTTCCGGCGAGAATCGCGGCGACTCTGCGCAGATCCTTGTCCATGACGAGCGGTTCGAGCCCGTCTTTCTCCCGCTGTGAATTGATAAGCGAAAGCAGCCGGTCGCATTCGACAGATGACCAGTGCGTAATCGAGCCCATCTGAATGCCGACATAATCGCCGTAGGAAAAGCCCTCGATCTGCTGATAGCCCTGAAGCTCCGGGAAGCCGGTATTGCAGAGAAACGCAAGATCAAGCCATTCATCCTCGTTATCGAGTTTTTTCAGCTCCTCCATTACCTTTTCATTCGTCTTTCCGAACAGCTCCGGATACCAGTCCAGACAGTCAAAGGCCAAATGCAGCGCACCCTTGCCATCGCCGTCATCAAAATAATGCCCGGTCTCGATTTTTTTCTCAACCATTTTGTCGGCACATTCGTTCTTCTGCTGCAAAAGCTCGCTGCGGAGCTCCTCCGAGTAGGATTGCCACGCTTTCGATGTTTCCATGTCCTGGATGCGGTGCAGTGCGCCCACGTAATCTCCGGCATCAAAAATCAGCATGATATCCTGCAATGCCTGTTCATTTTTTCGCTCGCTTTCAAGCGCATCCAGAACGGCATCGAGCTTGCCGGCCGTTTTCTGCTCCGAAACATCGCGGAGCATGACAAGCGTATGCTGCATGCTGCCGTAATCCATCTTGCCGGCTTCGTAATCGGCGCGAAGGCATTTCGCAGCCCAGAGCGTCTGCTCAATGACCTCGGAATTATTGCTGCCGCCGTATTTTTCGAGCATTGATGCCGCTTTTTCATATTTACCGCTGCGCAGGTAACGTGCAGCAACCGTGCCGTTTTTTACCAGAACGACACCGGTCACACCGGCAGCAATCTGCACGCATGCAAGCGCAATCAGGCCGATATTCAGCGCGCCGATTCCGCCTTTTTTCTTTTTGATCGCAGAGCCGCAGTAGGGGCAGTGCTGAAAGCGTGCCTCGACCGGTTTTTTACATACCGGACATTTCATTTATGTTCGCTCCCTTCTGTGCAATCTGTCCGGAGCGGTTTCCGCGCATCTGCTGCGGCCTCAGGAATCCGCCCCGGACTGATGTATCTGTTATATTTGTTATGCTCTGTCAGCCGTTTCCGAGAGCCTTCTGAATCTCCGGCCATTTGGCGTTGATCGCATTGATGAGCTGAATCTGCATATTTTTGATATACGGCAGGCTGTCATACTGTCCGAATCCGGGGACGTAATTGATAGCATCTGCTTCTGAAACCGGTGAATTCTTGTTCTGATAGCCAGCCATATATTTATTCAGTATTGCTGTCAGATTTCCGATTGCGTCCGGTGTATTGGGATTGTAGTAAGTCTTGATATTTGAATTTGTATTGCCGTCCCAGCTCGCCCAGATTGTTTCCGAGTTGCTTTGATCTGAAAACTGCACATCTGCTGAAAGATATGACAGATACTTTGCGCCGTTCGGATCTATGCTGATCTGATACTGAACATTGGTAACATTCACACCGCGGTTCGGGTTGTCCTCCGGCCTGGTTGTTATAATAACAGGTTCCGTTGTAGTCGGCTCCGTTGTCGTTTCCGCTTCGGTTGTGGTTTCTTCTGTAGTTGTTTCAGTTGTGGCTTTAGTCGTATCTGTTGTGGTTTCCTCCGGTGCGGACAGTTCGGCGGAGGCTGTAGATGCAGCGCTGTTTTGTCCGGTGTTTTCACGCGACCCTCTGCCGAGCAGAAAGCCCAGCGCTCCGACCTGCACAAGCAGCAGCGCCGCCAGTATGATCTCCGCGAGACTGCCTGTACGTTTTTTGAGCCGTTTGTCTTTTCCCTGCTGCTTCGGCATGGCGGTCTCCTTTCATGTCAGATATTACTGCGGCGGATTCAGTTCGTCTCTTATAGATTTACTATGACCATAACTAGCATTATTTAACACATAATTTATTGCAGATATAGTATACACCTGAGCGTTTTTCACCCAGTTATCATACTTAACTGTTCCTTCATTCCAATATGTTTTTGCTAAATTGTTATTGAAAAAGTCTGATTGTATCAAATTATCACTATTAAACATAGCTTGCAGTATAGGCTGTACATTCTGTTTTAATACTCTTGTTTCATCAACGTACCTATCTTCATCAGGGCAGACCATCGCTCCGCCATCGTTCCTTATAGTCAGTTCAAAATTATTACTAGAAGGCTGATCTGGGTGCAGATTACTTGTTTTGATCAAAACCAAGTGTAGTGTAACGCTCTTAAGCCCCTCTGCGGGATTGGATGGATTAATCCATTCATAATTTGAAATCCAATATTCAGGCTTATTATTGGCATCAAGGTTTTTTACTTCATATGAGAATATTTCTTCCACCTGAGTTTCAGAAACTGTAGTATCAACATTCGATTCAATATCTGAACTCTCAGCCGTAGAATCTGTCGATACTGTTGTTTCAGTTGCCGTGTCAGACGTTACAGTTGTTTCTGCTGCTTCAGTGGCTTCAGCAGTTGTTGTGACAGAAAGCAGTGTTGTTTCAGCATCGGTGACTGTTGTTGTAACCGAAGTCACAGTTTCACTTTCAAGTGTCCGATTGCTGCTTTCATCCTTATCGCCTCTGCTGCCTAGAAATACTGCACAGCAAACCACCACTGCAACCGCCGCCACCGCGCCGACCACGATCTTGGGCATGAGCTTTGAGGGCTTGGGTTCAGAGGTCATCTGGGGTGTCGAAGCAGAGGTCGCTGCCGCGGCACTTTCGCCAGTGAGACGCGGTGTCGGGGCGGGTCTTGTCGGGTAAGTCGGTGTCGGCACGGGTGCCGGAGCGGGTTTGGGTTCCGGCTTCGGGTCGGGCTGAAGCACGGGGATGCCGGCTGTTGCGGAGGGCTTGGGCGCGGGTGCGGGCTGTCTGCTCGTCATTTCGTCTCCGCCCCAGACCATTCCGCCGAAGCTCTCTTTTGTTGTCGCCGCTGCCGCAGATTCGGCTGCCGGAGCGGCCTCGCTCTGCTTTGGCAGGGACAGCGTCGGAACAGCAGAGGACGCGACTGCTGCCCGCTCCAGATCGGTGCGCGGCATGATCGTATCCAGAATCTCACGCACCTCAGAGGGCAGCGTCTGTTCAAAGCTGTTGCGCCGCATACTGCTCTGACGCTTTGCAGATATTTCCTTATTCTCCATGTACGGTTACCTCAAGACAATAATAATTCCGATCACATTTGCCGCAAGCAGCGCAACATTTGCGATAATCAGACCTGTGCGCAGACGCTTGCGCTTTTTCCTGGCTGCCTCCGATTCCGGAGAAGGCTCTGACGAGCTGCTGCCTGCCGCTGCGGGGGTGGGGGGCATCGGCCGTGAAACCGGCGTGACCGACTGCGAGACTGGTGCTGCCGTAGTCATCGAAACGCTCCGGGAGGCCGTTGTCTGCGGCTGGATTGAGACAGCCTGCTGCGGAGCCGGGGCGGTCTGATGCTGTGTCATTGAGCCGGCCATATTGGGATTCCAGCCGGACTGCTCCTGCGGAGCGGGCTTGCGGGAGCCGCAGATCGGACAGATGCCGACCGTATACGGATTCAGTGTTTCGCAGGTTACGCAGACCCACATATGCTGTGCGCCGCAGCTGCAAACCGTAACCGTATCTGAATTTCCTCTTTTACATTTACTGCATATCCACATTGTTTTTTACCTCACCACAAATCGTCATCGGTCGCATTGATAAAGCCGGCCTGCGGAGGCGCAGGGGGTGCTGCGGGCGCAGCAGGAACAGCGGGTGTGACCGCAGGCGGCACGGGCCGGACAGGCGGCGGCGCTGCTTTTTCCGCAGCCTGCCGCATGGCATCCAGCCGCACCAGCTCATCAAAGACCTGCTGCATCGTCAGGCGGTCCTTCGGATCCTTTTGCAGCATATTTTCCAGCAGGCGCTTATATTCCGCCGGAAGCGACGGCTCCAGAACGGGCGGATCGCCGCTCAGCACTGCTTCATAGATGTAATCGTATTCCGGCTTGATGACAGGCATTTTCCCCGTCAGCACCTGGTGAAAGATGATGCCCATGGCAAAAACATCGACCTTCGGGCTGAGCACGGCCGGCTCGCCGATGATATACAGCAGCGTTTCCGGCGCATAATAGACCGTATCGCCCTGCACCTCATCCGGCTCCGGCGGCATGTCTGCAAGATAGCTCGCATCGAAGTCGATGATCTTCATGGTAAAGAAGCCGCCGTTTGTCTGCTTGATGAGCAGATTGTCGGGCTTGACGTCTGCATGCACGATATTCCGTTCAGCCAGTCTTGCGAAGCTGTTTGCGAGCACCTTCATGACGATCAGCTTATGCGCCATATCAAAGCGGTTCAGGACAGCGAAATCCATTGCGCTCTCCGAAACCTTTTGTGTCACGAGATAGAACCGGCTTTCGTATTTGAAAAATGAGATCGGAACGACCAGATTGCCTGTCTGCGCCTGCACGATCGTATTATAGATTCTGCTTTTCGCATCAAACCAGCGCACGCACTCGTCGATCCGCTTCTCGCGCATGACCGCACTCAGCTCAACGCTGTCGTCCGGATACACCGGAGACAGGAACTCCTTGATAAAGAACTCGGTATCGCCCTTCCAGCAGAAGCCCCACTTGGAGAAGCCGCTTTTGTTGCTGGTCAAAGGTGCTTTAAGGGTATATTCCCCGATATCATAGGGCTGAAACTCCGCAGGCGGTTTTTCCTCGCGCGAATGGTCAACGGTCAGCCTTTTATCCATTACCAAAGCCATTTTCTATCATTCACCGTCTTTTCTGAACGTATTTTCTGTAATAGGAGGGCTTGAATTTTTCCCAGAGCGCCGCGGCTTTGGATTCATCCTCCTCATTGACGAGCGGCTTGATGTACATGGTATTATGCATACCGTACAGCTTGGTGAACTGCCGCTTACAGGTCTCGAAGTCCTGACAGCCGTAGATTGCGATTGTGATTGCGCAGTCATCGCCCGCGACCTTATCGAGCTCAGCGATCAGGCTCTGCTCCCATGCCTTCTCGGTCGTCGAGCGCATCAGCGTATTCAGGATGAGATGCTGGAAGTGCATCGGTGTCCGCAGATAGCCGAAGCAGCCGTCCGTTGCGGTAATGAGCATGGTCGGCTTTGTGCCGTTCTCCGAGATGATGTTTTCCAGCTTCAGCGCCTTCTCATGAATGGTAAACGCTCTGTCAGCGTTGACGACATTGGAGAGGCGCGCATCGTTATGCAGATTGGAGTAGGCATCCTCATCGGATTCGAGATCATCCTCGGTGATCTGGCAGATGCCCTCCTGATCGAGCACAAAGCCTCTGGAATCGCCTGCCCAGAGATACTCGCAGTACAGATTTCCGTCCTTGCCGAGCTTGGAAACGATCAGGCTCATCGTTGTGGGCAGCTCCCGGAACAGGTCGCCGCCGATCTTGAATGCGCTCTTTTCGCTGATGGCCTCCTTGACGGTCAGCAGACCTTTCTTGAGCTCCTTCTCCAGCCGCTCGGCATCCTTTCCGTCGAGGAAGAAGCCGCCGTTGGGCATCGCGTAGAAGCGGTCCACGATATCAGCGGCGATGTTGGAGGCAAGCCTTGCGCCGCTCTGATTCTTTGCCTTTGCGTATTTCTGCGCACCCATGCCGCCGCAGCCGTCAAAGACTGCGACATAGCCGGTGCCGTGCTTGCTGTCGGAATACTGGAGTGCAAACGCATCCTCACCGGCGCCCTTGACACGCTCTTTGGATGCACACACAACCAGATCGGGCAGCAGATCCTCTGTCTGCGCACGCAGACTCATATTTCCCTCTGCCATAATCAAATACTGTTGGCGATGGCGTTGATGATCTGGTGGTAATCGGCTTCCTCCAGACCTCTGCCCGCTTCAGACATAAAGTGGATGACGTTATTCCATGTTTTTGTGATGTCGCTCCAGCCGGGGACATCCGGTGTATACATAATCAGGCGCTTGGCGTTGTCCTCCATATAGCCGCCGTCGCGTCTGTCGCCCCACCACTTGGTCAGTTCGTCAAAGGAAACCGCCATGCTCTTGGGGTAATTGGAAGCGCCTCTTGCATAGCCCAGCGGATGCGTGGAGGCATCCGACCAGACCACGATGATCTGACGGCGCTTCACGCCGCCGTCCGACCACTTGGAGCGGATTGCGAATGCAAGCGCCTCAAGGCCGTCCTCCGGCTCATCGCCGCCGCCGAAGGCCTCGATCGAGTTGACCGTATCGCGGAACACCATGTCGTCTTCCGGGAGCGTAAAGAAGTTGGTGCGGAGCATCGCATCCTCGCGGTCCTCGATGTAGTCGCGGAACGCAACGACCTTGATGCGCAGCGAGTCGATGACCTTCTTCTTCTCCTCCATGACGCGCATCAGATCGGGATAAAAATTCAGCGCGTTGGTTTTTACGAGATCAATCAGATCCGTCATACTGCCTGTCGCGTCGATCACAAAGACCAGATCGACATGATAAGTAGCCTTGAAATTGCTTCCCATGTTCATAAGTCCTTTCGTAAGAAATTATGCATATCGGCACAGCGGTCTGGTTGTGCCGTTTTCATACATTGGTCTGTTCGCTGTCATACGGCTTTGCTGTCTGCTGCTGTGCAGCGGCGGCAAACGGATCCGGGAACAGCGGCTGCTCTGCCGGAACCGGGAGAACCGGCGGCGGCGGCGGCGGTGCGGCCGGCGGCGGGGGCGGTGCGGAAGCTGTCTGCTCCGTGCCGTAAAAACCGCCGTCGATGTAGGTTTCCTGCGGTGCTTCGCCGTCCGGGAACCGTTCCGGTGCATCATTGAGCGCCTGCGCGTCGGCATGCTCTGCAAAGCCGCGTCCGAGATAGATCTGAAGCAGCAGTCCGCCGAGCGCGAGCAGTGCCGCAGCAAGCCATGTCAGCCCGGAGGGACGGCAGGTGCCGAGGATGAGGGCAGTCAGCAGATATCCGCTGCGCAGCCCGAACGAGAGCGGTGTGCAGATCATCAGGAACTGCTTTTTGAAGCGTGTCCCCGGAACTGCGATCAGCAGTGCGAGCCCGATACTGAAGGCTGCAAGCATTCCGGCGGTCAGATACAGCGCAGATTCCGAAGCAGCCGCATCGGCGGTCTGTCGGAAGCCGTATGCCTGTGCATAGGCGGAAATGATCCGCGAACGGAAGATCAGCCAGCCGCCGAGCGCCGTCAGCGGCAGCAGGGCGGAGAACAGCATCAGAAACGCAGACATGCGCCGCCAGAGAAAGCAGAACACAGCCAGTGCCAGCGAAATGCCGAGCAGCGCTAGCTTTGTCCAGAGCGGAATGCCCGCAAAAATGTCTGTTTTCTGTCCGGTCAGCATGCAGACGAGCTCTGCGATGCTCACGGCATTCAGGCCGCAGAGCAGCAGCAGTGCAGAGAATACCGGATAGCTCTTGTGTCCGGTGCAGCACCAGACCTGCGAGAGCAGAATGACCGCAATCACCAACACAATCATCAGTGTGCTGCCGGTCTGTTCGGTCAGTCTGCGGCCGGTTTCATCGCCGAAGCTGTAAACCGCACGGGAAAAACCCGCAGAAAAATCCGTTTGACCGTCAAGGCTCTCCGGCTGCGCATGCAGAACAGCCGAAAAGCTGTCCGCATCCGCATAGACCGGCTTTGCACGGACGGGCGATGCCGCGAGCAGCAGTGCCGCAGCGCCGGCCGCAAGCCATGCAGTGAGCCGTTTCAGCCGTTTCATCGAAAAACCGGCGCCGTCAGACATCGAAATCATCGGCCTGAATGAACAGACTGTTTTTCGTGTGCGGACGCTCGGCCGGGTCAGGCGCAGGCGATGCAGCAGCCGCAAAGCCCGGTACCGGTGCCGCAGATGCCGCGAAGCCGGGTGCAGGTGCAGTCGCTGCCGGAGCGGCAGGCGCAGGCGCAGACGGAGCAGGCAGCGGGAATACCGGTGCGGCAGGTGTCTCCGGCACTGCGGGTGCAGGAGCCGGAACAGGTGCGGGTGCAGGAGCCGGTGCAACGGCCGGAACCGGCGCAGGCTGACCCCATCCGCTTTGCGCCACATCTTCAAACGATGCTGCCGGAGCTGGTGCGGAAACCGGCGCGGGAGCCGGAGCAGGTGCAGAGACCGGTGCCGGAATCGGTGCCGGAATCGGTGCAGGTGCCGGAATCGGATAAACCGGCGGTGCAGCCGTCACAGGCGGCGGAATCGGAATCGGATCGGGAATCGGCGCAGGTGCCGGGATCGGTGCCGGTGCGGGAATGGGTGCCGCTGCCGGAATCGGTGCAGGCGCGGGAATGGACGCGGGCACGGAAGCAGCAGCCGGAACCGGTGCATCCGGGAACGGAATATCCATATCGTCGTCATCCTCGCCGAAGAAGCCGCCGTCATCCGGAATCTCATCCGGCAGCGGCGCAGAGGCATCGAAGAAACCGCCGGGCATTTCCGGGCTCGGTGCGGGCGCGTTGGTCGCAAAGACGCCCTCTGCCGCCGCATACGGCGCGTCGGATACCGGTGTCTCCTGATAGCCGGTGATCTCCGGAATCTCATCCGGCAGCGGTGCATTCTCACCGAAGAAGCCGCCGGGCACCCCCGGAGCCGGTGCGGGCGCA
>JAFXZM010000028.1 GCA_017541275.1 Oscillospiraceae bacterium
ACCACAACCACCACAACCACCACGGAAGCCCCGCCTCCGATTGTATGGGGCGATACGGATTGCAGCGGCGAGGTGAATATCATGGATGCGGTGCTGCTTGCACGCGCAGTCGGCGATGACCGCTCCCTCACCGACGCGGAATACACCGTGCAGAGCAAGAAAAATTCCAACGTGAAATATGACGGCAAGGTGGATTTTGAAGACCTGAGTCTTCTCATGCGCTATCTCGCAAAAATTATTCCCTATACTGCACTCGGCCAGCAGTAATCCGGCCTTTGAACGAACACAGAGAGCTCCTTCCTTGTGAGGGAGCTCTCATTTTTATTCTCAGCTTCATTTGCACCGGAATGACAGCATGCAAGCTCTGCCTGTGCATGAGAACGAAAGCACGGTATCACGCACATTGGAAAATGAAGCGTGAAATACATGAGCGAAATTGTGCAATATCACGAAGTTTGTGAAAACTTCATGGGAACGCTTGACAAGATACCGGAAAAGTGGTATCTTATACTTAGCACTCTGAGAGATAGAGTGCTAGCAGATGCAAAAGCAGTCTGCAAAACCCGGATGAAAGGATGTGTGCGCGATGGATGACCGCAAGCTGAGAATCCTTGCAGCAGTCGTCGATGCCTATGTCACGACCGGCGAACCGGTCGGTTCAAAGGCTATCGCGGCACTGCCGGATATTCAGGTTTCTTCCGCGACGATCCGCAATGATATGGCTGTGCTTGAACAGCTCGGCCTGCTCGAACAGCCCCATACCTCCGCCGGGCGCATCCCGACGTTTCAGGGCTATAAGGTCTATATCGAGAAATGCATGCACGGCGCGGCACTGAGCGCGGAGGAGCGCAGCCGCCTCGATTTGATGCTTTCCGGCGACGGCGAGCTGACAGAGGATTCCCTCATCCAGTCCGCTACAACTGCACTGGCCGAAATCACCCAATGTGCGGCGGTTGCGGTCAATGCAATGCCGAAGTTTTCGGTGATCTCAAAGGTCGAGATCATCCCGACCGGAAAGCGGCTGTATGTCATCCTGCTCATCACCTCCGGCGGCAGCATCAAAAATAAGGCGTGCCGGCTGGAATTTGATCTCAATGAGGAGCAGCTTGCGTTCTTTACGCAGTTCCTCACCGAGCATCTGCACGGTGTTTCCGTCAGCGATCTCTCGCCGGAAATGTTCGATCAGCTTGTCACGGCCATGGGCACGTATATGGTATCGCTCGGGCCGCTTGTTCACGGGCTCTATGAGCTGAGCCGCGATATGATGCGGCAGGAGCTGACCGTCAACGGAACCCGCAATCTGCTGACCTGCAATGAGCTGGATGCAAAGGATATCGTCGAATTCATGGAGCATCAGGATGTCATCATGCCGCTCCTGAACGATACCTTCAGCGGCATTCATGTGACCTTCAGTGAGGATGCAAAGCGGGAGAATCCGCAGCAGACCTTCGTGATCGGCAATTCCAGCATGATCGTCGGCCGGTACGAAAAGGACGGCAAGGAGGCCGGCAGGCTCGGCATTATCGGGCCGATGCGCCTCAACTATGCAAAGGTGATTCCTTATCTTGAATATTTTACGGAGAAGATCAGCAACCTGATCTCCGAAAAGGAGGATGACGACAATGACGGACGAGATCCGTGATGCGGACGGCTGTGAGGACTTCGAGTCTCTTGAGGAAAGCGGTCTGCATGACAGTGCGCCCGAAAATGCGTCCGAAACGGACAGCACAGCAGGGCCCGATGACCTGACGGAAGGGGAAGCCCCCTCGGAGGAGACAGATGACGGAGCGCCGGATATTCCGGAAACTGACCCCGCCGAACAGAAATTGCAGGAGGCGAATGACAAGTATATGCGCCTCTTTGCGGAATTTGACAACTTCCGCAAGCGCACCGCAAAGGAGAAATCCGAAACCTATCAGGATGCGGTCGCAAAGACGCTGCTCACACTGCTCCCCGCAGTTGACAGCTTTGAGCTGGCGATGAAATCGCCCTGCACCGACGATGCCTACCGCAGCGGCATCGAGAAAATCTACACCCAGATGACCGATCTGCTGAAAAAGCTCGGTCTGGAGGAGATTCCTGCGCTGAATGAGCCCTTTGACCCGAAGGTGCATAACGCGATCCGGCAGGTCGAGGACGAGAACTTCGGCGAAAGCACCGTCTGTGAGGTTTACCAGAAGGGCTACCGCCTCGGCGACAGGATCGTTCGCTGCGCAATGGTGAGCGTTGCGAATTAGCGATACCGGCAGTGTATGAATGCCCTGCATGATTATGATAACGGAAGGAAGGCGCGGATATGTGGCTGAAAAACGGAAACAGTATGTATAATCTCGAAAATTACGGCAAAATCGAACTGAAGATCGAGGATGTCGAATATTTCTTTGTTCTGTCTGCCTTATCAGACGGAAAAGCCGTGCCGGCAGATAAGATCGGCCCGTTCAATCTGACAGAGGCCGACACATATTTCACGGCAATCACCGATGCCATGAATGCCGGCAAAAGCGTCTGGGCATTCCCGGACAGCGTTGACGATTTAGGAATCCGCTGAAAAAAAGCAATCCCGCATCATGACCGCGGTCATGATGACTGATAAGTTTACTGGAGGTAACAATTATGAGCAAGATTATCGGTATTGACCTTGGTACGACCAATTCCTGTGTCGCTGTTATGGAAGGCGGCAATGCAGTTGTCATCCCGAATGCAGAGGGTGCCAGAACGACCCCGTCTGTTGTCGCAGTGTCCAAGACCGGCGAGCGTCTGGTCGGCCAGATCGCAAAGCGTCAGGCAATTACGAACCCGGATAACACCGTCATCTCGATCAAGAGAAAAATGGGTACGAACCAGAAGGTCACCATTGACGGCAAGTCCTATACCCCGCAGGAAATTTCCGCAATGATCCTTCAGAAGCTGAAGGCCGATGCGGAGGCATATCTCGGCGAAACCGTCACGGAGGCGGTCATCACCGTTCCGGCATACTTCACCGACTCCCAGCGTCAGGCAACCAAGGACGCTGGCCAGATCGCCGGCCTCACCGTCAAGAGAATCATCAACGAGCCGACTGCCGCAGCACTGTCCTACGGCATCGACAAGGAGGATGAGCAGAAGATCATGGTCTTTGACCTCGGCGGCGGTACGTTCGATGTCTCGATCATCGACATGGGCGACGGCGTTACGGAGGTTCTCGCGACCGCCGGCAACAACCACCTCGGCGGCGACGACTTCGACCAGAGAATCATCGACTGGATGGTCAAGGAATTCAAGGCGGCAGAGGGCATCGACCTCACAAACGACAAGAGCGCGATGCAGAGACTGAAGGAAGCCGCTGAAAAGGCAAAGATCGAGCTTTCCTCGATGACCACGACCAACATCAACCTGCCGTTCATCAGCGTTGACGCAACAGGCCCGAAGCACCTCGACCTCACGCTGACACAGGCAAAGTTCAACGAAATGACCGAAGACCTTGTCCGTGCGACCATGGGCCCGGTCGATCAGGCACTCCGCGATTCCGGCCTCAGCCCCTCTGACCTTGACAAGGTTCTGCTCGTCGGCGGTTCTTCGAGAATTCCGGCCGTGCAGGAGGCTGTCAAGGCAAGAATCGGCAAGGAGCCGTTCAAGGGCATCAATCCGGATGAGTGCGTCGCACTCGGCGCGGCATATCAGGGCGGTATCCTCGGCGGCGACGTCAAGGGCGGCCTGCTCCTGCTCGATGTCACACCGCTGTCTCTCGGCCTCGAAACCATGGGCGGCATCTGCACCAAGCTGATCGAGCGCAACACGACCATTCCGACGAAGAAGTCGCAGGTCTTCTCGACCGCTGCCGACAATCAGCCCGCCGTTGACATCGTTGTGCTTCAGGGCGAGCGTGAGTTCTCCAAGGACAACAAGAAGCTGGGCGAATTCCGCCTCGACGGCATCGCACCGGCACCGCGCGGTGTCCCGCAGATCGAAGTCACCTTTGATATCGACGCAAACGGCATTGTGCATGTTTCCGCAAAGGATCTCGGCACCGGCAAGGAGCAGAATATCACGATCACATCCTCGACCAATATGAGCAAGGACGATATCGACCGCGCTGTCCGCGAGGCAGAGCAGTTTGCCGAGGAGGACAAGAAGCGCAAGGAATCCGTCGATGCGAAGAACAACGGCGAGGCAATGGTGTTCCAGTGCGAGAAGGCACTTAAGGACTTCGGCGACAAGGTCGATGCGTCCGACAGAGCGAATGTCGAAACCGCCGTCAATGACCTCAAGGAGGCGCTCAAGACCGACAGCACCGATGATATCAAGGCCAAGACCGAGGCGCTTCAGAATGCATTTTATGCGCTGAGCTCGAAGGTCTATCAGCAGGCAAATCCGGATGGCGGCGCCCCGAACTTCTCCGATATGGGCAGCATGGGCAATATGGGCGGCAATGACAACGGCGACGATACGGTCATTGATGCCAACTATACTGAGAACTGAACGAACAAATCAATAAGCGTCAGGGGTGGAATTTCCTTCCGCCCCTCTCGCCGTATACAAAGCATCCTGCATTCCGCATGAAAGGAACACAGATATGAACGACAACAAACGGACACGCACAATTACATTTGCAATTCTGGCAGCGATCATTCTTGCAGGAATCCTGCTGTTTGCGCTGTTTATGAAGCCGATTCCCGAGCTGACGTTGAACGGCGCCTCCTCCTCGGCAAAGCTGCTGCATGCGGGGCTGTGAGGGTGAAGCCGTACATATCCGCCGGCGCACTGCTGCTCGCAGGGATGCTTTGCTGTACGGGCTGCGGTGCAAAGAAAAAAGCGGAATCGGAGCCGGCCGGCACTTCATGGGAGCCGACGGCATATAAAGCAGATGATCTGCCGGAGCTGATGCCGGAGAACTATACCCTGCCGCATACGCCTGATGCGGATGATACCTCGGATGAGGCGCTGCGGGCATATAATCTGCTGCTGGGCTATCTCGAAAACGAGCTGCATATCGAATATCAGCTCTGTGACTATTACTATGTGGATTTCGATGAGATCCCGCACTGCTATGTCATCAAGGTCGTGCCGGACGGGGAACCGCCGGAGTTTACCAAAGACGTACAGGCGGTGCCGGAGAATGCCGTGATGCTGTCTGTTTATCCGGACGGAAGCCATGCGGAGAGCGGTGTCGTGCCGCATCTCATGGCGCGGAAATGGACGGAGGATCTGCGCGCAGAACTCGCAAAGTCACATCCGGATTGGCATATGAATACATGGTATCTGGTGCTCGATCACATCGTCCCGCCGATTGCCGGCTATGAATATGCCGATATCCGGGATTATCACGAGCTGCTGGACGGAAAGCTCGCGGCTGCGGGCAATACGGACATGTGCATCAACCTGCTGCTGCCGCCCGGTACGCCGGAATCGGACGCAGATGCGGTCTTTGCAGAGCTGGAGCCGCTGCTGAAGCAGTATGGGGTCACGGAGATCAGGCTGGTCACGCCGAAGGACGATGCCGCCATGCAGCAGTATCTTGCGGCGGAAAAGCAGACCGGCAATCAATATGGCTATATGCGCGAACCGAATGCATGGACAAAGAGCTGTTCCGTGAAATGAGAAAAACACCGCGGAGCTCTTGCATTCGGCAGATATTTGTGCTATAATATCCATAATTGCGCGTGCAGATTCCGGAACGGGCTGCACAACGGTACGGCGTGCCGCAAACAGAACGAACAAATCACACGAAAGGGTGTCAGATATGGCTGATAAAAGAGATTATTATGAGGTGCTGGGCGTCAGCAAAAGCGCGACGGATGATGAGCTGAAAAAAGCATACCGTCAGCTCGTAAGGCAGTATCACCCCGATCTGCACCCGGATGATCCGACAGCAGAGGATAAATTCAAGGAGATTACCGAGGCCTATGAGGTGCTTTCCAATAAGGAAAAGCGCGAGATGTACGATCAGTACGGCCACGCCGCATTTGAAAACGGCGGCATGGGCGCGAATATGGGCGGCTTCTCCGATGTCAGCGAAATTCTCGAAAGCATTTTCGGCGGCATGGGCGGCATGTTCGGCGGCGGCTTCCGTTCGCAGAGCGCAAATGCCCCGCGCAGAGGCGCCGATATCCAGATGAATCTGACGATCGAGTTCATGGAGGCCTGCAAGGGCAAGCAGCAGGTGCTGAAGGTCAACCGCATGGAGACCTGCCCGGACTGCCACGGCAGCGGCGCGGCTGGCGGCGCGGATTCCGAAATCTGTAAGGAATGTCAGGGACGCGGTACGGTCAAGGCAATGCAGCGCACGCCCTTCGGCATGATCTCCTCCTCCAAGACCTGCCCGCACTGCGGCGGCAAGGGAAGGGTCATCAAGAATCCCTGCCAGAAATGCAGAGGCGTCGGCAGAGTCCGCATGCCGCGTGAAATCACGGTCGATATCCCGGAGGGCGTCGATGACGGCACAATCGTCCGGCTGGGCGGCAGAGGCGATGCCGGTGTGAACGGCGGCCCGAACGGCGATCTGCTGCTGAGCATCGGTGTCAAGCCGCATCCGCTGTTCACGCGTGAGGGCTATGATATCCACTGCGCAATCCCGATTACCTATTCGCAGGCCGTGCTCGGCGATGAGATCGTTGTTCCGACCATTGACGGCAATGAGAAAATCCGCATCGGCGAGGGCACACAGAACAATACACCCTTCCGGCTGCGCGGAAAGGGCGTGAAGCGGCTTCAGCGGAATGACCGCGGCGACCAGTATGTCAGGGTGTATGTGGAGATCCCGAAGGGACTGAACAAAAAACAGAAGGAGCTGCTCATGCAGCTTGAGGAATCGCTCGAATCCAAGAATTATGCCAAGCGCGAGGGCTTTTTCAAAAAGATCAAGGATATGTTCAATAAGGGCGATAAGGAATAACAATGCAGGCCGGCAGCAGGAAAAAGATTCCGCTGCCGGCCGTTTTTCCGGCTGATTGGATATGAAATTGTTATAAATAACAGATATCTGCTAGATTTTCTGTACGATTCGGATTATAATTACGATAAAGATGTCTCCGCACCCCCTTCTGCGGAGAAACAGGAGGAATGACCATGAAACACAAACTCAGAATCCCGGCACTGCTTGCAGCAGTTTCACTGCTGAGCGGCTGCGGCAATTCTGACAGCAGCAGCAGCTCATCTGCGGATTCGGCCGCCGACACAACGGGTACGACTGAGGCGGCGCAGACCACGACGACGGAGACAACCTCCGCCGCAGAAAAGCCCGATGACACGGATGTTCCCGCAATCGACGGCTATGAGCTGCTCTGGCACGACGAATTCAACGGCGATAAGGTCGATGACACAAACTGGAGCTTTGAGAAGCGCCCTTCCGGCTGGACGAATCAGGAGCTTCAGGAGTACACAATCGCCGGCGACACGATCTTTGTACGCGACGGCTGTCTCGTGCTGAAGGCGATCAAATCTGAACGCGACGGCAAGGATTATTACGAATCGGGCAAGGTGAATTCCCAGCACAAGCGGCAGTTCACCTACGGCAAGGTCGTTGCACGCGCCAAGGTTCCTGAGGGTCAGGGCCTCTGGCCGGCAATCTGGATGATGCCGGAGGATGAGCAGCATTACGGACAGTGGCCGAAGTGCGGCGAAATCGACATCATGGAGGTGCTCGGCAGTGCGACCGAGACCGCCTACGGTACGATTCATTACGGCGCACCGCATGCCGAGCAGCAGGGAACTGTCGTGCTGGACAGCGGCACCTTCGCAAGCGATTTCCATGAGTATTCCGTGGAATGGGAGCCGGGCGAGATCCGCTGGTACATTGATGACAAGCTGTATCTGACCGTCAATGACTGGTTCACCGCCGAGGAAGGTCAGGATGAAAAGCCTTATCCTGCACCGTTCGATCAGCCGTTCTTTGTGCAGATGAATCTGGCCGTCGGCGGAACTTGGCCGGGCAATCCCGATGACACCACGGACTTTGACAAGGCAGAGTTCGAGATTGACTATGTGCGTGTCTACCAGAAGCCGGAGTACGATACGAATGTCACGAAGCCGGAGGCACAGTACCGTGAGGCACTGGAGGACGGCAACTTCATCTTCAACGGCGACTTCGCTGAGGCCGAGGATCTGACCGACGACGTCAACTGGAAGTTCCTGCTCTTTGAGGGCGGTGACGGCGCTGCGGAGATCAAGGACAACACCATGATTATCACGACAAAGAACGAGGGTACGGTCGATTATTCCGTGCAGCTCGTGCAGCCGGAACTCCCGATGATTAAGGGCAAGAAATACCGCGTCACGTTTGATGCATGGGCGGATGAAGAGCGCGATATCGTTGTGTGTGTCTCCGCGCCGACTGCCGGCTGGATCCGCTATTTGCAGGATACGACACTGACCGTTCCGAAGGAGAAAAAGACCTTCACCTATGATTTCGAGATGAAGGATAAGGATGACCCGAACGGCCGTTTGGAATTCAATCTCGGACACAGAGGCTCCACTGCGACGGTCTATATCACGAATGTCCGCGTTGAGGAAGTCTCATAAAGCATAATCCGCATACAAATTCAGAGCCCGGAAACGGTGAATGCCGTTTCCGGGCTCTTTGTCTGCTGAGAAAGCGGTGTGTCTGATTACGTAAACGGTGTAAAGGAGAACAGTGCATACCGGTCGGCTCCGATGTTTGCAAGACCGGTGCAGATGCCGTTTTCTACATGCACCGCATAGAGGGTCGCGATATCCGTGCTGCTGCGGAAAACGGTCTCTCTGCGGCTGAGTGTGCGGTCATAAGCATAGATCGTGCCGGCGTTGTCCTGTATCAGGATCATGCCTTCGCAGTCGGAGAAATCCAAATCCGTAATACTGGGCATCGGGAAATCGCAGATGATCTGCTCCTCTTTGGTGCTGAGATCATAGCTGATCCATTTGTCATCCGTGCTGCGGTAGTAGAAGTGTCCGCCCATGACGGTCCACTGATCGTAATCGAGCTTCGGCAAATCATAATATGTACGGGCGCCGGTCTGCGCATCAATGCGCATGAGCTGCATGGTCTGCTCCGTGTAATGGGTCGTCCAGAGCGCGGTATCGTCGTCATAGGCCGGCGCACAGTATCCCCAGTTGACGCAGTCCTCCGAGAGCTTGCTCAACGGCATCGGCTGATCGGCAAGGACAGTCACGCTGCCGTCGGAAACGCGGTAGAGCAGATCAATCTGCTGGTAGGGGTTGACGCTGTTGTCCGGATTGAGGAACTCTCCGGTTAGGGAGATATAGAGAATGCTGCCGCCGCAGAGCGGTCTCACCGTATCATAGATGACATAGTGGAAGCGTTTGCCGCTGTTGTCCTGACTGACGGTGAGCAGTTCGGTTTCCGAGCCGTCCGGATTGATGCGGTTCAGCGTAAAGTCGCCGTTCTGCCGGAAGCCTGAGCCGAAGTCCAGCAGCTTTCCGCGGAGAATGTGAACCGGGCAGTCTTCCGAATTATGTTTGCAGCCCTCTTGGGTGCAGAGCGGTGTGAATTCCAGCTCGCCGATGGCAGCCTTTGCGCGACTTTCCCCGGCGATATCGTAGATATACTCGTCGTCCCACAGATAGCCTGCGTTGACCATGATCGAGTCTGCATTGAAATAGCGGAGCTTTCCGTGTCCGCCGAGCTCGTTCAGACCGAGTCCTCCGGTGATAACGGTGCCGGCAGCAGCGGCTGTTGTCTGGGTGATTTCTGTGTGTACGGCATCGGCTGTGCCGGATGTCCCTGTGCCGGTGGACTGATTTCTCGCTTGAACCGGCAGCATTTCATAGTGATACTGTCCGGCATCTTCATCGAATTGCAGGAGATACGTGCCGAGGGAGGATGTCAGAACCAGCTCTCTGCCCTGCGCATCGAGCCAGTATTCGCAGCGGACGACGCCGGAGCCCCATGCGCAGGCCCATGTTGTCAGATTGTTGAGCTTTGTTTCAAAATCAAGGATGTCTTCGCTTTCGTCAGCGAGATCGCGGATCATCTGCGCATTCAGGCCGTCTAACGCATCCGGGTCGAATTCCTCGTTCCAGCAGTTGCCCATCAGCGGCAGTGAGGCGACGATCGCGTCGCTGTCAAGTGCGCTGTGCGCGGCATCGCGGATCGGGAGCATTCTGCAGCACTGCACCTCACCGAGCCCGTCAGCAACATGCTCCGGCGGGATATAGTAGACCGAGAGGTCGCCCTCTGATTCGGTGACATAGCCCTCAGACGGTCTTTCTTCTTCTCTGACGGTCTGATCGGCGGCGGTCAAGAGCTGATAGCTGCCGTCCTCCGTGTTGATGCGGATGATGCGGATTGTGTCCTCCGTGCCGTATATCTGCGATATTGCGAAGATGACACCGTCCGCCTTGATGAATTCATAGTTCTGTGTCATACGGTAGGTGTAGCTGTCGCCGGGGAACACCTTTTCGGCCGGTGCACGGAAGATCTCTCTGCCGTCCGTACCGTCAAACGTCATTTCGGTGTAGACCTCAAAGCCGTCTTCAAAACTGATCTGATACAGTGCGTCCCTGCCGATGAGCCAGCGCTTATCGAAGGTGTCGCTGCGGAACAGCTCCTTGGTTTCGCCGCTCTGCATATCGTACTGAAAGCAGGCGATGCCGGAGGCGCTCGGATCGCTGATGAGATAGCAGAGCTTTGAGCCGGAAACAGTCCATGCATCAATATACTCGCTGTCGTTGATATCCGGTGCTGTTTCGAGAATATACTCATACTGCGACGGTGCGCTGTAGGGGTGCTTCAGGATCGCTTCCGTGACATTCTCCTGTGTGCGTGCATACCAGCCGGAGCCGTCTGCATCCGCACGGACATTCGGGGACGATTCCGCGGTGTGGCAGCTTGCGATGACGCGCTTTTGTGCGGCATCGTAGATCACGGTGCGGTAGGGGCCGAGGCTGTCCAGTGCACTGCTGTAGGAGATTGCGTAATAATCGCCGGAGAGATGCCGCAGCGACCCGAAGGAGAACAGCGCATCGTCCTTTGCGAGACTGTAGGCGGGGCAGTCCTCCGTGAGCGTAAAGAAATCGGATGTTTTGCCGCTGCTGTCGATGACAGAGAGCGTCAGTCCGTCTGCTTTGTACATCCGTTCGCCGTCAGAGAGAATATGACAGTTTTCGGGCAGGAACATGATTTTGTTGTCTGCGCCGGCATAGGCGGTCGGCTCCTTCTGATTGAACTGGAAATAGGTGCGCGAGCGGTCGCAGAGAATGACCGCGCTGCCGTAGCCGATATACGGCTTCAGCTCGCCGTAGCCGCCGAGAAAATTCTGTTCGGAATCCTGAAGCAGCTCGGAATTCGCGATGCGCAGATTCCGGTCTCTTGCACCGTAGGCGATCACGCCGACTGCAACGGCAATCGCGGCGGCAATCGCACCGATGCCGAGCGTCATGCGCCGGATCATGCGGCTCCGTCTGCGTTCTGCGCCGTCCCAGCGCAATGCTTCATCTATATATTCCCTGCGGATATGCCGCATGGTGTCGAGATAATCTTTTTCCTTCATAGCAATCCCTCCTCCTCAAGCTGAGCTCTGAGGTCGTTCCGTGTACGCAGCAGCGTCATTTTGACCTTGCTCTGTCCGACGCAGCATTTGTCTGCAATCTCCCTGATGCTGAGATTGCTCCAGTAGCGCAGGACAAACATTACGCGCGTTTCGGGAGCAAGGCCGCTCAGAAACCGGTTGATCGCATCCGCAAGCGCCATTTTGTCGATCACATGCTCCGGGTTATCCGGTGCGGCAATCACATTTTCAATCTCAGAGAGCGCGGCTGCAATTTCGCCGCCGCCGCGTTTTTCGGCTCGGTTTGCGGCTCTGCGGTTGCAGGCGAGATTGCGCACGGCAACCGACAGATAAGCGATCAGGCTTTTGGGTTTAGCCGGCGGTATGGACTCCCACATTTTCAGCAGTGCATCATTCAGGCATTCCTCGGCGTCCTCCGGATTCCCGAGAATACCGTTCGCGATGCTGCGGCAAAGTCCGCCGTATTTTTGCTGTGTCTGTGCAAGTGCCTGCTGATTGCGTTCAAAATAGAGTGAAACGATTGCTTCATCAGTGATGCTGTGCATACGGTCATCTCCTTTCAGCGGATTTGATTGAGCGGCCCCTCTGCTATTTACGACAGCATCCGGAGGGTGTGCGTCACAAAAAAGAGAAATCTTTTTTTGAAAATAAGGATTTCGCGGCTTTTCTGATAAAAAAGGCAGCAGATAGGAGTGTCTGCTGAGATAATCTAAGAATCCTAATATCAATCAAAATGGCGCGGCACATTAGGGGGCAAGGGGTCAGGAAAGCGGGGGTTCGGGGGAATCAGCGTACGCAGTGAGCGTTTCCCCTGTCCCACTGGGTTGTCACCCCCGATTTCCGGGGAGAAGCAGGTCTGCTGTTTTTGTTGTTTTGATTGGGGGTGTTTCTCCCGTATATACGAATTTATCTGAAAGCCACACCGCTGGGCTGACGCCCTGCAAGGGGGCTGCCTTAACAGACAAAAAAACAGGCGGATCCATACAGAATCCGCCTGTAATGTTTTAGGTCCGCCTTGCCGTCGCCCGAAGAATAAAACCCGCACGAAGCAGGTGGGTATCCGCCTATGCCGCGCATGCTCCCTAGCAACCGCCGAAGCGGGAGGCCTGCAATTCTGGACACAGAGCGCAATTCCCTATTCACAAATGTTGGATTATATCAAATCAGGCTTGCTCGCACAAGGCAGAATCATTTTTCCTTGCTGTGCTTAGTATAACACGAAATGCGCCAAAAAGTCAATCGGTAAATTCAACCAAAATTGGTATCATATTTTGGATAATATTACTCAGTCTGCTGAGCGTCCGCTTCGTCATCCTCGTCGTCGTAATCCTCGTCGAGGCGGTCAATAAAGATCTGTGCAATGCGCTCATATTCCTCATCGCTCTCGATCGGCACAAGAATATCCTCGCCGTCATCGCCGGAAGTCACGGAGAGAACAACAAGCTCGCATTCGCCCTCCAGCAGCTCCTCCGGATCCTCAACATGCGGGATCAGCGCAAAATAGACCTTGCCGTCCTCTTCAAGAATATCAATCAGCTCGAACAGCTTTTCATTGCCTTCCTCATCGACAAGCGTATAGAGTTCAGGTGTTTCGTTCAGTTCCTCCGGGGTGACCGGCGTAATCGGTTCGTTCTGGTCAGGCATATGATTCTCCTATTCCGCCGGGTGCAGCCGGCTGTCTATTTGCGGAAATCCGCATATCCATATTGTAACCGATTTTCCGGAAAATGTCAACCCCAAAATATATGAAAAAAATCCCCAAAAAAATAAAAAAAGTTGCAGAAAACTATTGACAAACAACGAAAGATGTGCTATAATAAGACCATAAGAACAGCACAGACCATTCCGAAGCGAACAGACAAGGGCATACAGATTCTTTTGAGGAGAATGTCCGTACTTCTTACACAGCCTGCCGTTCGCTTTTATCGTTCCGAAGCTGCTGGTCTTTACTTGGAATCTTGCGGCGTTTCCGGCCGGTCATATGCTTGATCGGTTTCGTAACGGCATATGCGTGTATGCCGGGATCCGGCCGTAAATTCAGATTCAGAAAGGTGCGTGAGTCCAATGGAAATGGCGGAAGTCATCCCGGTCATTGACGAAGGCTCGTGCAGTCGAATCGCAGCGTTTTCTGTGTGACATTTTTGCACGCTTTGCGCCGGCAATGTGCTTTTGAGAGCACCTTGGGTGAGCCGGCAGGCACGTGCAGTTCCGATATGGAAACCCGGCACAGAAAACCGCCGCTCGACGGAGTGGTGCGTCTGCGTGCCGAGGCAGAGCCGTAATTCAGCAAGAGGATATGTTCAGGACTGTAGCGGCTACAGTCGCCGGCGGAGATTGCTTGACTGCATCGGTTCAGATGTACGGCAATCGGCGGGTCGCCGAAGAGAATGGTACAGTCGTCATTGACAAGACGGGAAGGGATTTTTACCTCTGTGCGGTCATATTCAAAGCACGATTGGATATGGGTTCGCTGGGGATTTGAGAGGCGCATGACCGACATGCGGCAGAATCTCCTTACAAATGCGGCGGTCAGCTGCATTGATATATAATCCTTTCTATACCATTAAAAATTGAATAAAAAATAAGGGGAGGCTTTGGAATGAAAGCCTCCTTTATTTTTGTATGTATGGCATAGAGTATCGCTCCCGTTTTTAAGCGGGGGCGATTCGGTTTGCAGATAAAAAGCAGTCAGTGCTTTGCGGTGCGGATCGTTTCCTTTTTGTAAACGTGAATATGCATCAGGAGGAACAGCAGCAGCAGCACGGCGGCGCAAATGCCGACGATTGCCATTTGCGTTGCCGCCTCGGTCAAGGAATAGAGGAAGCCGGTGACGGCGGCAAACACATGATCGGTTTTGATCGCAAAGCGGTCAAACCAGCAGGTGCGGATGAGCCACCGTGCAGGGATCAGCAGCAGAAGCGAGGCGATCAGCAGGCTGATGCCGGTCCAGTAGAATCCGTGCCGGCCCTCCGCATGATTGGTCATGAACAGGAACAGAATCAGCAGCAGTGTGACAAGTCCGGCACCGATCGTCAGAAAGCCCGACCACTTCAGCACATGCTGCGCCTTGCTCATTACGCCTGCATCATCGAGTGTCCGGAAGCGGTACACATCGCATGCATTGAGAATCGCAGCCTTAGCGCCTGTAAGCGATTCCTTGACGGCGATCTCATAGCTTGCGTTCTTTTCGATTTTATGCTGATCGGCATAGTCCTCGAAGAAGGCGCGCATATCCTGCTCCAGAACCGAAAAATCCGGTTCGGTGCCGACCTTTGCGGTGCGGCCGTTCAGGTAGGAAAAGCCGTTTTTAACGGAATCGCGGATGATTGTTTCGCAGGCCTCGGCGGTAATCGAATTTTCGTAGACCGAGACCGGAATGCCGGTTGTATTTTCCTGATCGGTAAAATACTGCGTCAGGCTCTCATGCACAGCCTGTGCGAGCTGCTTATCCTGCACGATTTGCAGGCAGGTGTCGGCTTCCATGCCCTTGAAGTGCATCAGCGCGATCAGCCCGGTCACGAGAAACGAAAAGATCAGCAGGATCGAGAGAAATACACTGATGAGATAAATATGCGGTTTTTTCATCTGTCATCCTCCTGTCAGTCTGCGGCCTTCTGCTTGAATTTCCGGTCAACCGGCTCACAGCGCACGCCGATCCGGACATCCGAGCTGCCGAGCACCTGCGGCTTGCAGGTGTAAAGCGTCAGATATTCCTCGTCGGTGACGGCAACATACCGCTTGTCGGTTTTATCGAAGGTGATCTGCTCGGTGACACGGTAGGTAAAAATGCCGTATTTGGTATAGAGCGTGATTTCATCGCCGGGTCTGAGCTTTTCAAGATCGGAGAAATACGTATTGACATGTGCGTCGATGACGGTATTGCCGCCCTCGCCGATGATCGCCGAGCCGGTAGACTGGCATGCTCCGCGGGAGAGCAGCTCGGAGGTCACGCCGTAATACACGCCGACCGTCAGATTGATTGTCTTTGCCTCCAGCATTGCATACTGTTCGCCGAAGGTCGGGTAGATGATCTTCCCCTCGTCATAGGTTTTGTCAGGGGTGTTCATGTCGATCTCATCCTCAATGATGCGCAGTCCGGAGGAGGCCGAGCTGGTCTTGAGGTTGTCCATAAAAGCGAGACTGAGATATTTCTGGAGCTGATGCGCAGGGGCGAGTACATAGCAGAGCGCGAGCACGCCGCCTGTCAGGATCAGCAGCAGCAGCGGGGTCAGCAGGTAGATGAGCAGGCCGCCGCGTTTTTTTGCTTTTTCACTCATCGTTCTCAGTCTCCTTTCGGCTGCGGAACGCGAGCCAGACCAGTCCGCCGGCAGAGAGAAGCACCGCGCCGGTCGAAACGATAAACGGAACCGTCAGATCCCATCCGGTATCGTCAACGCCCGCACCGATCGAGGAGCTGTCGAGCAGAACACCGTCGGAATTGCGGACAGAATAGCTGATGCCGTCTGCGCCGCCGATGTCATCGACGGTGACATGCATGCCAAGCTGCTCGCCGGCATTGATGAAGCCCTGCATGACGTTGGCCTGTGAAGCGGGATCCATCTGCTTCAGGATGCTGTTGCGCTCTGCATTCGAGAGCCCGGCGATGAACGCGACGCGCTCCTCCTGCGGCAGACTGTTGACATAGTCCTTTTTCTCGTCGAGCGTCATCTGGGTGAAGGAAATCGCGGTTGTGACGGAGGGCTTGGTCGTGGTGATCGCGGGCGTGACCGTTGTTTTGGTCGAGCCGGTGCCCTTCGAGCTATCGGCGGGGACGGTTTCAGTCGGCTGGGTCGCGGTCGCATAGCTCGCTTTCAGCTCCTCGCCGGAAAGCCCGAACTGCTTGCCGACCTCATCCCAGATGCTGTCCTGATTGATCTCCACAAGATCGGCCCAGACATCATAAGTATAGTAAGTACCGTTGATTGACATGCCTTCGTCATCGTGCGGGGTATTCTGAAACTGTGTTTTCGCATTCTGAATCAGCGATTCGGGCATGCCGATCCGCCGCATGGCATCGTACACATCCTGCACGCTGCCCTCCGCAGAGGCATTGACCGAACCGCAGACCGCAGTCAGCGCTGCGGTGAGTACGGAGGCCGCGAGCACCGTCAGACGTTTTTTTGTTTCCTTCATGCTGAATTCCTTTCTCCGGTGTGTGCAGGCGTACAGCAGCCCCCGCACACAAATGCCGTACTGTCCGCAGGAAAAGCGGAACAGCGATACAGAAAGTATACCATAATCCCCGGAAAAAATCAAGCATTGTGCGTGTTTTCACATGCTTTTCAGAATCCGGCAGGCAGTGACATGATACCGGCAGGCCGGCTGCTGTATGCAGCAGTAAAAATGTTTTATAAATTTTAGGAGATTTGCTTGACAATTCGTAGAAATTCGAGTATAATGATGCTGTGTTTGAAGGTCGGGTTTGTGCAGATTTCCGAAATGAAAGACAATAAAGCCGGAATATAAGGCTCTGTATCGCCGGATATTCGGAAAATCGGAAGCAAATGTTGTTTTATGTTCGTGAAATTGCACAAAAAACCGACGAGGAAGAATCAGGAAAGGAGCGGCGTCAGTGGATCAGACGATCAGACAGATATTAGAGCTGGATGCAGCTACGGAGCAGCGGCTGCGGGCCTCGCAGGCAGCCTGCGAGCAGAAGCGGCTCGATGCTGCCGCACAGGCGGATGCGATCCGGCAGGCGCAGGAGCACCAGACCCGCGACACGATCATTGAATTTGAGGAGCAGGCACGCGCCTCCTGTGAGCAGAAGCTGACAGAGCAGCGGCAAACCTTTGACAAGCAGGCCGATGCGCTTTCAAAGCAGTTTGAGGAGCAGCATGAGACACTGCTGGAAAGCCTGTATGCCGAAACGCTGCTCGAAGCGGAGCGCTGAGCCATGCAGAGAAAACATCAGGCGACCGTCGCCGCAATCCGTGCGGCCTACGGCAGAAGACTGATGCCCGCGGATTACCGCGAGCTGGTGAATTTGCATTCCGTGCCGGAGGTCGTTGCCTACCTGAAGGAAACGGAGGCCTACGGCGATCTGCTGCGGGAGTTTGATCCGGCAATCACGCACCGCGGCTATCTGGAAATGCTGCTCAAACGAAATCAGTTTATGCAGTGCCTGCATTTCTGTTCATTGGAGCATTTGCAGAAAACACCGTTTTTCCGTTTTTTTATCTATGATTATGAGGTGCGCGAGCTGGTGAAGAAGCTCCAGCTTCTTTCCGTCGGCCCGCATGCATATATCTCGGAAATGGACACATGGCTGCTGCCGTACCTGAGCTTTTCAGGCGAACAGCTTGCAAGAGCGGAAACATCGGAGCAGGTCGTCGAGGCGGCCGCCGGAACGCCCTATGCTGCGGTGCTGAAAAAAATCCGGTTCAATCCGGAACGGAGCAACCAGTATTATACCGACTGCGAGATCGCACTCCGGGCATGCTATCTGGAGCGTATCCGCAGGGAGGCGGAGGAGACCCTGCACGGCGCCGATCTGGAGGCGCTGAACGGCCTCATCGGCGAGCAGGTCGATCTCATCAACCTGATAAACGCTTACCGCCTGAAGCATGTGTTCCACCCGGACGAGGAAACGCTGCGGAGCATGATGCTCCCGGTAAAGGGCAGACTGCCGCAGCGCATCTGTGATGAACTCTATGCCGCGCCGGATGCGGCAGCCTTCATCGAGCTTGTGAAAACAACCCGGTACGGCAGACTGCTTTCCGGCCTGCCGGATATTGATTCCGTGGGCTTTGAGCATGCGTTCCAGTCTCTGCGCTGCCGGAATGCGCGCAATGCGCTGCATTTTTCCGGGCATGCCGCCGTCAGCATCTATGCGGTGCATTTTCTTTACCAGACAGAGGTGCAGAACCTCATTACGATCATCGAGGGAATCCGATACGGAAAGCCTGTGTCCTTTATGCAGGCGCTGCTCATCACCGAATGAACGGCATGATTCCCGAACCATACGGGAGGTGTTATTTTGTCCATTGAAAAGCTGGAGCTGGTCAGCATAGCCGGCACACTCCCGCACCTCAATGACGCGATCGTCGCCTGCCTGCAAAGCGGTGTGTTTCATATCGAAAATGCCGCGAAGCTGCTGGGCAGTGCGGAGGAGGCCGGCACGGGGCGCACGGAGCTGAACCCCTATGCCGAGCCGCTCAGGGCGCTGTCAGAGCTTGATCTGCGGCAGATTCACATAGACCCGGCGGCAGAGCCCGCTCCGGGAGAATTTACGCCGGAGCAGATCATGCAGGAGACCGCCCGGATTACCGACAGCATGCGCACGGTCCGCGACGGAATCGTGGCAGCGGAGAAAAAAATCGCGGATTATGAAAACAGCGCGATTCACCTGAAGCACCTAAAGCAGGCCGATATTGATCTGGGTGAGCTGGTCAAGTGCAGACATATCGTCTACCGCTTCGGCAGAATGCCGGAGGAAAATATGCTGAAGCTCGATTTTTACAGCGATGAGGGCTTCATTTTCCAGACCTACCACACCGCGCATGAATATGTCTGGGGCTTTTATTTCGCAACGCAGGAACGGATCGCCTCCGTCGATGCGATCATGAAGGGACTGCTCTTTGAGCGGTATGAGCTGCCGGAGGATATCAGCGGTACACCGGAGCAGGCACTTGCCGGGCTTCAGAGCCGCCTGACTGAGAAAAAAACAGAGCTCGCAGAGCTGCAAAAGCAGGAAAAGCAGATCTATGATACCGAGGCGGAGCTGCTACGCAATATGTACCGCCATGCAAGATATCAGAGCGAGGTTTACCGTTTGCGGTCAAACTGCGTGATTATGAAGGATAAGTTCAACCTCATGGGCTATATCCCCGCGTCGGAGCATGATCGGTTCAAAAAGCGCATTGACTGGGTGCCGGAGGTCACCGCGACCTATGAGGCGCCGTGGGCTGATTCCAAGGTGCAGCCGCCTGTCCGCCTGAAAAACGGCTGGTTCTCCAAGCCGTTCTCCATGTTCGTGGAGATGTACGGGCTGCCGAATTACAACGGCTATAACCCGACGACCTTCGTCGCAATTACCTATACGCTGCTGTTCGGCATCATGTTCGGTGACCTCGGACAGGGTCTCGTGCTCGCAGCCATTGGCATGTTTCTCAGCATCAAAAAGGGCATCACACTCGGCGGCGTCATGACGCGCATCGGCATATCGAGCGCATTTTTCGGTACGCTGTACGGCTCGGTGTTCGGCTATGAGGAAATGCTCGACCCGCTCTGGGAAAAGACCGGCATTCCCTATCTGCCGCTGAAGGCCATGGAAAATATGAATGTCTTTGTGTACGGCGCGATCGGGCTCGGCGCAGTCATCATCATCGTGTCCATGCTCATCAATATTGCCGTGAACCTGCGAAGGCGCAATTTCACCGAGGCCGTGTTCGGAAATAACGGTGTCGCCGGACTGGTATTCTTCGCGAGCGTGATGACGCTGATCGTCGGGCTCGTGACCGGAAAGCAGCTTCTGCCCAAGACGGTTGCCTTTGCGATCCTCGGTGCGACGCTGCTGCTGATGTTCTTCCGTGAGCCGCTCGGCCACTGGCTGGCGCATAAGCATTATGAATCCGAGGGACTGGCGGATTTCATCGCCGGCAACTTCTTCGAGTGCTTTGAGTTCCTGCTCGGCTATACCTCGAATACGATTTCGTTTATCCGTGTGGGCGGCTTCGTGTTCTCCCACGCCGGCCTGATGGCCGTTGTCATGACAATCGCCGACATGATCGGCGGCGACCACAAGTCGATCATTACCGTCATCATCGGCAATATCATCGTCATGGGCTTTGAGGGGCTGATCGTGGGCATTCAGGTCATGCGTCTGGAATTCTACGAAATCTTTTCCCGCTGCTACGACGGCGACGGCAAGCCGTTTACGCCGATCTCTGTCAGCTTTGACGATTTATCCGAAAACAAGCAGTCCGAGCAGACTGCGAACGCATAATTTAGGAGGTACTTCCCATGTCTGTTTTTGAAATTCTCGAACTGATTTTGCTGCCGCTGCTGATCGTGGCACTGCTCTCCCTGCCGGTTTATGCCGCAATCAAGAAGAAAAAGGACGGCAAATCCATGCGCCGCGCAATGCTGACGAATCTCTGCGCATTCGGCGCGGTGATGCTGGCTGCGATCGTGCTGCCGCTGGGCGGCTTTGTCTCTGCGGAGACCGCTGAGGCCGCTGCGACCGCCGCATCCGCATCCTCGAACGGTCTGGGCTATCTTGCCGCCGCACTGGCAGTCGGCATCGGCTCGATCGGCTGCGGCATCGCCGTCGGAAACGCAGCCCCGGCTGCGATCGGTGCGCTGGCTGAGGATCCGAAGTCCTTTGCAAAGGCGCTGATCTTCGTCGCACTGGGCGAAGGCGTCGGCATTTACGGTACCCTGATCGCAATTCTGATTATCGGCAAGCTGGGCTGATATGCGCTGCTACTTACTCAGCGACAATACCGATACCCTCATGGGCATGCGCCTTGCGGGCATCGAAGGGGAGCTGGTGCATGAGCGCGAGGAGCTGCTGAAGGCGCTCCGGGCGGCCATGCGCAGAGAAAATGTCGCTGTCATCATGCTGACGGAAAAGCTCGCGGCGCTCTGCGAGGCGGAGCTGACGGAGCTGAAGGAGCGCGCCGCAAAGCCGCTTCTGGTCGTGATTCCCGACCGCCACGGCAGCGCGGATATGACCGCGTCGATATCCCGTTATCTGGCGGAAACCGTCGGAATACACATCTGAATGGATGCAGAGAGCAGGAGGGCGCAGGTACAAGGCAGAATGCACAGGGCGGAAAACCCGCTGCATCTGCTGCCTGCACCTGCTGCCCGCCTGCTTTTTTCACAATAGATAGAATGGATTGATCTGAAATGGAAACAAATCAGAAGCTCGCACAGTTCATGGATGCCGTGAACCGCAGCACCGATGCAGAGATTGCAAGGGCGGAGCAGGAGGCGGAGCAGGAAGCACAGGAGCTGCTGAAGAACGCGCAGGCACAGTGCAGTGCCGAGGCGGCGCGGGAGCTCACCGAGCAAAAAGCAGCAATCACCGCGAAGTATCAGAAGCGCCTGTCGCAGATCGGCTACCGCGGCAAAACCTCGCTGCTGGGACGCAGACAAATGCTGCTGATGCAATTGTTTGACGATCTGCGCAGGCGGCTCGCGGAATTCACTGCTTCTCCGGAGTATCTGCCGTGGCTGAAGAAGCTGCTGGGCATTCAGCCGCCGGAGGCAGATGCCGTGATTCTGCTGCGCGAGGCCGATATGAAATATCAGGAGCAGCTTGAACAGGCAGTCAGCGTGCCCTGTACATTCCGCATTGACCGCACGATTCGTATGGGCGGTCTTTCCGTGCTGTCCGCAGACGGCCGGCGCTGTGAGAATCATACGCTGGATGAGGCCTATGCGTCAAAGCTGCGGAATTTCTACCGCGACCATAAAATTGACGGGGGTGAGGAATGATGCAGCAGCCTGTGATTTACAGTGTCAACGGCCCGGTCGTCAAGGTGCGAAATACGAATGTATTTGCGATGATGGAAATGGTCTATGTCGGAAAGCGCCGCCTGATCGGCGAGGTCATCGGCCTGACGGACCTTGAAACGACAATTCAGGTTTACGAGAGCACCTCCGGCCTGCAAACCGGCGAGCCGGTCGAGCCGACGGGCGCACCGATGTCGGTCACGCTCGGCCCCGGTATCATGACGAATATCTTTGACGGCATCGAGCGGCCGCTCCGCGCATTGGAGGACGCCTCCGGTGCATTTATCGGGGACGGCCTTGCCGTGCCGGTGCTGGATACAGAGAAGGAATATGAGGTTGACGTCAAGGCGCAGAAGGGAACCGTGCTTCAGCCGGGAGAGGCCTATGCCTCCTGCCCGGAAACCTCCGCGATCCTGCATCTGTGCATGGTGCCGCCGAATCTCTCCGGAAAAGTCGTATATGCGGCAAAATCCGGCAAATACAGAATCAATGACGAGATCATCCGTCTGGAGGATGCCGCCGGAACGGTGCATTCCCTGACGCTCTGTCAAAAGTGGCCGATCCGCCGTGCAAGACCGGCAGCGAAGCGGCTCGCGCCCTCCCGCCCGATGATTACGGGTCAGCGTGTGCTCGATACGCTGTTTCCGATTGCAAGAGGCGGTACGGCGGCGATTCCGGGCGGCTTCGGTACGGGAAAGACCATGACACAGCACCAGATCGCGAAATGGTGCGATGCGGATATCATCGTCTACATCGGCTGCGGCGAGCGCGGCAACGAAATGACGCAGGTGCTTGAGGAATTCACCGCACTGACCGACCCGCGCACGGGCAAGTCGCTGATGGAGCGCACCGTGCTGATTGCGAATACTTCAAATATGCCGGTTGCTGCGCGTGAGGCGTCGATCTACACGGGCATTACGCTCGCGGAATATTACCGCGACATGGGCTATCATATTGCAATCATGGCGGATTCGACCTCCCGCTGGGCGGAGGCGCTCCGCGAGATCTCCGGCCGACTGGAGGAAATGCCGGCGGAGGAGGGCTATCCGGCCTATCTGCCGTCGCGTCTGTCCGAATTCTACGAGAGAACCGGCGCATACGAAACGCTCAACGGCCGCGAGGGCAGCGTGACGGTCATCGGTGCGGTCTCGCCGCAGGGAAGCGATTTCTCCGAGCCGGTCACGCAGAATACCAAGCGCTTTGTGCGCTGCTTCTGGGGACTGGACAAGGCATTGGCCTATGCCCGCCACTATCCCGCGATTAACTGGACAATGAGCTACAGTGAATATATGGACGATCTGGCGCCGTATTATGAGCGAGAGGTCGATCCGAAATTCAACGCATACCGCACAGAGCTGAGTGCGCTGCTGAAAGAGGAGCAGACGCTCATGGACATCGTGCGCCTGATCGGTTCCGACGTTCTGCCGGAGGATCAGAAGCTGGTCATCGAAACGGCGCGGCTCATCCGCGTGGGCTTTTTGCAGCAGAACGCCTATCACAAGGAGGACACCTATGTCCCGCTGCAAAAGCAATTCCTGATGATGAAGCTGATTCTGCATTTCCACCACCGGGCAAAGGCTCTGATCGCAGAGCATGTCGAGCTGAAGGCAATCCGCGAGAGCGGTGTGCCCGACATGATCGTGAAGGTGAAATACGATATTCCGAACAGCCGGCCGGAGCAGTTCGGCGAGCTGACGCAGCAGATCGACGGGCTGCTCGACGCGCTGCGGAGCCGGAAAAAGGAGGTGCTGTAACGCATGAGTCTGCAATATTTCGGGCTGCACAGCATCAGCGGCTCCCTGATCGTGCTCGATCATGTCGAGGGTGCGCAGTTTGATGAAATGGCGCGCATCGTGCTGGATGACGGCACCGAGCGCACCGGCAGAGTGGCGATGCTGGAGGGCGATAAGGCGATTCTTCAGGTTTTTGAGGGCACGCACGGCCTCTCGCTGACGAATACCCGCACACAGTTCACCGGCCGCCCGATGGAGATGCCGCTTTCCGGCGAGCTGCTGGGCAGAGTGTTTACCGGCGCGGGACGTCCCGCAGACGGGCTGGGCGAAGTCATGCCGGAAAAATTCGGCGATATCAACGGCGCACCGCTGAATCCGGTATCCCGTCAGTATCCGAGAAACTTCATCCAGACCGGCATTTCGTCGATCGACTGCCTGATGACGCTGATTCGCGGCCAGAAGCTCCCGATCTTCTCCGGAACGGGCCTTTCTCACAATAAGCTCGCGGTGCAGATCGTCCAGCAGGCGCGCATCGCGAAGGATTCCGGCTCGGAATTTGCGGTTGTGTTCGCCGCAATGGGCATTCAGAATGACGTTGCGGATTATTTCCGCCGCAGTTTTGCCGAGAGCGGCGTGCTCCAAAATGTCGTGATGTTCCTGAATCTTGCGAATGACCCGATCGTCGAGCGTATCATCACGCCGCGCTGCGCACTGACCGCCGCGGAATATCTCGCATATGAAAAGCACATGCATATTCTGGTCGTCATGACCGATATGACCGCCTATGCGGAGGCACTGCGCGAATTCTCGTCCTCAAAGGGTGAGATTCCGGGCAGAAAGGGCTTCCCCGGCTATCTGTATTCCGATCTCGCATCGCTGTATGAGCGTGCAGGCATCATCGAGGGCATCGAGGGCAGCGTGACGCAGCTCCCGATTCTGACAATGCCGAATGACGATATCACGCATCCGGTGCCGGACCTCACCGGCTATATCACGGAGGGGCAGATCGTGCTGGACAGAGGACTGGAGCAGGGCGGCGTTTACCCGCCGATCTCGGTGCTGCCGTCGCTGTCGCGTCTGATGAAGGACGGCATCGGCGAGGGCTATACGAGAGCCGATCATGCGGCAGTCTCGAACCAGCTTTTTGCTGCATATGCACAGGTGCAGGACTCACGCTCGCTGGCATCGGTCATCGGTGAGGAGGAGCTCTCCGAGCTTGACCGCAAATTTCTGGAATTCGGAAAATATTTTGAAAAATGCTTCCTGACCCAAGGGTTCACGGAAAACCGCTCGATCGAGGAAACGCTTGATCTGGGCTGGACGCTGCTGTCGCTGCTGCCGAAATCGGCGCTCGACCGCGTGGATGATACCGTGCTGAATGCGCACTATGACCCGGACGGCGCGGCACTGCTGGTGCAGAAGGTGAGGGAGCGCGATGGCTGATCAGGTATTCCCGACGAAAGGAAATCTGATTGCGGCAAAGCGCTCGCTGGCACTGAGCAAGCTGGGTTATGACCTGATGGACCGCAAGCGAAACGTGCTGATCCGCGAGCTGATGCAGCTTGTGGACCGTGCCAAGGAGCTGCGCGGGTCGATCGAGGAAACCTATCAGAAGGCATATGCGGAATTGCAGAAGGCGAATATCACGCTGGGCGTGGTCGGCCGTTTTGCGAGTACCGTGCCGCTGGATGAATCGGTCGGAATCAGAACGCGGACGGTCATGGGCGTAGAGATCCCGATGATCTCGCACGAGGACGAGATGCCGACGTCGATTCCATACGGCTTTCTGGAAACAAATGTGCAGCTTGACGAGGCATATGCTGCATTCGTCAAGGTGCGGAATATGACGCTGATGCTGGCAGAGGTTGACACAGGCGTGTTCCGGCTGGCAACGGCAATTTCCGCGACACAGCGCCGTGCGAACGCGCTGAAAGAGGTGCTGATCCCGAAGTATACGCGGATCATCCGCACGATCTCCGATGCGCTGGAGGACAAGGAGCGCGAGGAATTCACCCGCATGAAGATCATCAAGGCAACGAAGAAGTGAGGGATCGCTTCGCCGGAGACGCATGATGCAACGGAGGTGAACCGCATGGCAGAGAGACCGGTCGTCGCCGATGTCACACAGCATTTTTATGACAGCATGGCATCGAAATATGATCTGTTCTATTCCGACTGGGATGCAGCGGTGCAGGATGAGGCCGTGTTTCTGCAAAAGCTCTTTCGGGAGCAGGGTTTTCGTGATGATGCGCGGGTGCTGGACTGCGCCTGCGGCATCGGCACACAGGCGATCGGGCTGGCGCTTCTCGGCTATCCGGTCACGGCCTCCGACCTGAGTGCCGGAGAGATTGTGGAAGCGAAGCGGAGAGCGGCTGCGCGCAGGGCATCCCTGCGGTTTGCGCAGGCGGATTTCCGCGCCCTTGCGGATGTGTTCCCGGAGCAGTATGATATTGTGATCGCGATGGACAATGCGCTGCCGCATATGCTGACGCATGAAGATTTTGTGCAGGCGGTGCGCAGCATCATCGGCAGGCTCCGCACGGGCGGCATGTTCGCGGCGAGCATCCGCGATTACGACGCGCTGCTCGCGGAAAAACCTGCATTTTCGCCGCCGTATGTCCACAAGACCGAAACGGGGCAGCGCGTGCTGTTCCAGACATGGGACTGGATCGGAGAGAACTACCGCTTCACGCAGTATATCATCGAGGATGACGGAGAGGCATCTGTCAGCAAGTTTTCCTGTGAATACCGGGCGACCCGGCGTGAGGAACTGACGCAGGCGCTTTATGATGCCGGCTGCCGGGAGGTCATCTGGAAATTTCCGGAGCAGACAGGCTTCTATCAGCCGGTCGTGATCGCGAAAACATGACAGATCATCGGGAAGGAGAGAGCCAATGAGCAGACTGGTTACCGCGGCTGCGGTGCAGATGCAGTGCAGCACCGACCCTGCGGAGAGCATGGCAGCGGCAGAGCGCCTGATTCGTCAGGCGGCAGCGGACGGCGCGCAGATCATTCTGCTGCCGGAGCTGTTTGAGCGGCAGTATTTCTGTCAGGAGCGCCGCTATGAATACTACGCATTTGCGCAGAAAACGGAGGAGAATTCCGCCGTATTGCGCTGCATGGCGCTGGCGAAGGAGCTGGGTGTCGTATTGCCCGTGAGCTTTTACGAGCGCGACGGCAGCCGCCTGTTCAATTCCGTCGCCGTGATCGACGCAGACGGCACGCTGCTGGGCGTATACCGCAAAACGCATATTCCGGACGATCATTATTATCAGGAGAAGTTCTATTTTTCGCCGGGCAACACGGGATTCCGCACATGGAAAACGCGCTTTGGCGTGATCGGCGTCGGCATCTGCTGGGATCAGTGGTTCCCGGAGACCGCACGGTCGCTGGTGCTGAACGGCGCGGAGCTGCTGTTTTATCCGACCGCGATCGGTGCAGAGCCGATTCTGAACACGGACAGCGAGCAGCACTGGCAGCTCTGCATGCAGGGGCACGCTGCATCGAACATCACGCCGGTAATTGCAGCGAACCGTATCGGACTGGAGACAGTCACGCCCTGCGCGGAGAACGGGATGCAGGAATCGTCGCTGCTGTTCTACGGCTCATCGTTCCTGACGACCGCGACCGGCGCGATCGCAGTGCAGGCAGACCGCACGCATGAGGCGGTGCTGATGCAGACCTATGATCTGGATGAGATCGCGCAGCAGAAGCTGGAATGGGGACTGTTCCGCGACCGCCGGCCGTCCTGCTACGGCAGCATAACCGAAAAATAATAATCGCTTCGCGATGATGAACAAGGGACGCAGCCCGTTCCGATCATCGCGAAGCGATTGTTGTTTATTTGTTCAGCTTGTCATGAGGCCGAGCAGGATGAAGCCTTCAGCAGTGCTGTTCTCGGACATTTTGACGGTTACGGTATGTGCCGATTCGGCATCGGCGGTAAAGACCTCGTCCGCCTCCGCGTAATTGCCCCAGCCGTTCCCGAAGTGGCCGTTGAGCGTCCTGACGAATTGCCCGTCCACAAAGACGTCATATTGGCCGCTTTTGCCGTCGATCGTGCGCTGATAAAGGATGCCGATATTCCGCGCCGTGACGTCGAAGGTGATTTCACCTGCGGTCTCTGTTTTCCAGTTTCCGGAAAAATCCTTGCGGACATCGGTCTGAACGAAGCCGGTCATTCCGGTCGGCGTGACGGTTTCCGCATTGAGAATCTGCCCGTTCTGATAGCGGTCCTCGCTGACCGGCGGTGCAGTGAAGCTGAGGTCGGAGGTGTCGATACGGTCAAGATCGGCCAGCACAGAGTTAAAATAGTTCCAGAGCAGCTCGGCAGCGATGCCGTGACCGTCGCTGTTGGGATGAATGTTGTCCGGCGAGATATCCTTCCACGTAAACCGTCCCGCGTCGATTTCGGGCAGCACAGCATTTTTATAGCTTATCATCGGCAGGTCATAGGCCTCGCCGATTTTTCTGTGTGTATTGACGAGTGAAGTGCCGTTATCCTGCGTCATAAACAGCAGAATGACAGCGGGATGATTCGGCTGCTCCAGAATCCGGCGGACAAGGCTGTCATAGCTCTGGAAATTGAGCGTGGGGTCGGTGTCATTGACCGAGAATTCCACGATCACAACATCCGGGTTCTGGCTGAGCAGGTCACGCGCAGCGCGGTGAACGCCGATATAGCTGTCGGTTGCGCCGATGCCGGCATTGACATACTGTATTTTTGCGGCGGCATCGGGAAAGCTCCTGATCCACCACGCCAATGCGCGCTCGGCATATTTATCCTGTGCGCCGGACGCACCGGTTCCCTGTGTAATGGAGCCGCCGATCACGCCGAAGGTGATGCCCTCGCCGTTCTGCGCGCGCTTCATGACGTCCGCAAGGCGGGCGCGGTTTCCGGTGTTCAGCACGGAGCGTCTGACCATGTCCTCCGTGGTGCGTCCGAGATCAAGCGTCTGATATCCGAGTGAAGCATCGGCCGGGCTCCAATCCGTATCATAGGCTTCGGTTGTAACGGCAGGCTCCGGCGTGTCATTCTGATTGGCTGCTGCGGTTCCGGCCGGTTCAGCGGCACTGCTGCTGCCGCTTTCGGAATTGCCGGTGCCGCATCCGGCTGCCTGCATCAGCATGAAGCCGGCAAGCAATGCGGACATGAATTTTTTTGGTACATTCATAATATTTCTCTTTCTGATGAAGGAATGGATTTCGGATCATATGGGAAGCAGAGCTTCAGAGCGGAGCGCGGTCAGTCGGCCATAGCAGCCTTGATCGCAGCGAGCAGCTCATCGTATTCCTCAAAGGCGGGCAGCTCCGGGTAATCCTTTTTGATCTGCTCCGTGCTGCGGAACAGGAAGCCGGCCTTGCTGGCCTGAATCATGCCGAGATCGTTAAAGCTGTCGCCGCTTGCGATTGTCTGATAGCCGATCGACTGAAGCGCTTTCACCGTTGTGAGCTTTGATTTTTCACAGCGCATTTTGTAGCCGGTGATCGAGCCGTCCTCAGCGACCTCGAGGGAATTGCAGAAAATGGTCGGCCAGCCGAGCTTTTCCATGAGGGGGGCAGCGAACTGCGAGAAGGTATCGCTGATGATAATCACCTGCGTAAAGGAGCGGAGCTCATCGAGAAACGCCTTTGCGCCCGGCATCGGTTCGATTTTCGCGATTGTTTCGCGGATTTCTCTGAGGCCGAGGCCATGCTCTTTGAGGATTGCGAGGCGATACTTCATGAGCTTATCGTAATCGGGCTCATCGCGGGTTGTTTTTTTCAGCTCCGGGATGCCGCTGGCCTCCGCAAAAGCAATCCAGATTTCGGGTACAAGGACGCCTTCCAGATCAAGACAGGTGATATACATGGTTCATTTCTCCTCTTTGATGAAATTCGGCGGGCTGCGGAATGCAAGCCTTTCGCCTACAGTATACCATATTTCGCTGAAAAATGCAAGTGCCTCGGCGCAGGAGTGCGCCGCAATTTACGCCCATACTTTCCATTTTCCCCCTTGGGTTGTCACTCCGATTTATTGGGAGTATTTCTCCTGTTTGACAGCGCCGGAGTGCATCCTATATATTTCCGATCAGCCACTCTCCGCCGCTGATATCTCTTGCAAAAAAAGTTTTTTTGTGATATAATGCATATGTAATGATGCCGCCGGATCCCGCGGCATCCCGCTTTATCAAAAAGGAGGAACTGCATGGCAAATCAGCTCTGTATCGTGCTCGATTTCGGAGGGCAGTATAACCAGCTCATTGCACGGCGCGTCCGTGAATGCGGCGTTTACTGCGAGATCAGGCGGTATGACACTCCGCTCGACGAGATCAAAGCCCTCAATCCCGCCGGCATCATCTTCACCGGCGGCCCGAACAGCGTTTACGACGAGACATCTCCGCATATTGCAAAGGAATATTTCGACCTCGGCATTCCGACCCTCGGTATCTGCTACGGCTGTCAGCTTATGGCCTATACGCTCGGCGGCACCGTCGAGAGCTGTACGAAATCCGAATACGGCAAGATCGACGTCACGCACGGCGAGGGCAGCCTGCTTTTTGCCGGCGTACCCGATACCAGCACCGTCTGGATGAGCCACACCGATTTCGTGAGCAGGCTGCCGGAGGGCTTTACTGTCACTGCACATTCCGCAGACTGCCCCTGTGCAGCATTTGAATGTCCCGAACGGAAGCTCTATGCAGTGCAGTTTCACCCGGAGGTGACACACAGTCAGTACGGCAGAGAGATTCTGCATCATTTCCTCTATGTTGTCTGCGGCTTCACCGGCGATTGGGTCATGAGCGATTTTATTGACAATACCGTACAGAAGCTCCGTGAGCAGATCGGGGACAAGCAGGTCATTCTCGGCCTCTCCGGCGGCGTCGATTCCTCTGTCGCGGCAGCGCTGCTCAGTAAGGCAGTCGGCAGACAGCTCACCTGTGTTTTTGTCGATCAGGGTCTAATGCGCAAGGATGAGGGCGATTTTGTTGAGCAGACCTTCACGAAGCTGTTTGATATGAATTTCGTCCGCGTGAATGCGCAGGAGCATTTTCTCGAAAAGCTCAGGGGCGTGTCCGATCCGGAAGAAAAGCGCCGGATCATCGGTACGGAATTCTACAAAGTGTTCTGGGACAAGGTGCGCGAAACCGGTGCAGACGGATTCTTTGCACAGGGTACGATCTACCCTGACCGCATTGAGAGCGGCAAGGGCAATCAGGCCGGACAGGGCAGCACCGCTGTCATCAAAACGCATCATAATATGGTCGAAAAACCGGCAGATATCCGTTTTGCCGGAACGATCGAGCCGCTTGCTGACCTCTTTAAGGATGAGGTGCGCAGGGTCGGCGAAAAGCTCGGCATTCCGCATGAGCTTGTCTGGCGGCAGCCGTTCCCCGGCCCCGGCCTCGGTGTGCGCATCATCGGAGAGATTACTGCCGAAAAGGTGAAAATACTTCAGGAGGCCGATGCTGTCTTCCGCGACGAGATCCGGAAAAGCGGCCTTGAAAGTGAACTCAAACAGTTCTTTGCCGTCCTCCCTGACGTCCACACTGTCG
This sequence comes from Oscillospiraceae bacterium, assembly GCA_017541275.1. Lineage (GTDB taxonomy): Bacteria > Bacillota > Clostridia > Oscillospirales > Ruminococcaceae > Firm-04. Next base: position 31,216 of record JAFXZM010000028.1, read on the forward strand.
GGGTTATGGGCGACCACAGAACCTACGATCATCTCATCGCGATCCGCGCCGTCACGACCGATGACTTTATGACCGCCGACTGGGCCCGCATCCCTTATGATGTCCTTGCCCGTGTCTCAAACCGCCTCTGCAATGAGGTCGAACATGTCAACCGCGTCGTCTATGATATTACCTCCAAACCGCCCGGAACGGTCGAGTGGGAGTGAGCCCGGAGCCCGGGCAGGCATTTCTGCTTGGAATAAAACGGCGCATTTGCGCAATTTTCCGTATACTCACAAGCAACAGCACTTTCGCAACAAATCTTATTGATACACAGAAAAAGAGCGAACCGGTTTTCAACTGCAAACCGGTTCGCTTTTTTGTTTGTTGATAAAGTGTTTTCGACGGATTCAAAATGGGGGATGCTCCCGCACAGAGCTTTGTTAAGTTTGCGTTCAGATTCATAGTAAAGCGTGCAAGGCACCGATATCATAAACGCGAAGCGATATCTGTTTCTACAAGCTGAGAGCCCTCTGATTCGGGAAAGAATCAGAGAGCTCAGATTTTCGGGGAATCCGCTGCAAAAGGTTGGGGCAGCGGGCAGACCTACTGCACTTTTTCGACCTGAAGGCGGTCACAGATGTACTGGCCGGCCTCTCTTGGAGACATGCCGAGAGAAAAGCCGAATTCCTCATCGAGCAGTCTTGCGGCATCCTTCCGCGCATTATCGTCGGCGGCAGCGAGATGTTTGCCGACGGCCAGAAGCTCAGCGCGGCGCTTCAGAATACAGCGGATCATTTGCAGCAAAGACTGTGCATCGCCGCCGGCTAAGATTTTCCGGAATTCCGCGGCACGCAGCTTACGGTCCTCCTGCCACGGCAGAGCATCCAGTTCAATGGCGTTATCGAGCATGCGGTCGATTTCCTCTTTTGTGCGAAGCGGCTGCATTCTGGCGCAGAGCAGCGCATTATCCAGCGGAACCGAGATTTCCATGCTCATATTTCTGACCGGCCGCAGCACATAGCATATCCGGACCGGCTGATCTCCGGGATAGGGCACCTCTCCGATGCGTTCAATCAGACAGATACCGGTTCCGCCGTATCGGACATGCATGCCCGCCTGAAATTGCTCCTGCATAGTGAATGCCCCTCCTTTTCCTGACAGCAATCCGCTGCCGGATGCTGTATATATATACATATTATAGCACAAAATGAAAGAAAATTCAATGGGAAAAGGAAAAATACATTCACCGCTGCATGCAGAGTGCGCTTCAGCCCTGTCCGTAATAGGCGTTCTTACCGTGCTTGCGGAGATAATGCTTATCGAGCAGTTCCTGCTGCATGAAGCCGATGCCGGGATTGAGCATGACCGTATGGAAATTCATGAAGGCGATCTCCTCCAGCACAACGGAATGATGCACGGCCTCAAAGCTGTCCTTGCCCCAGGTAAACGGGCCGTGGCTCCGCACGAGCACAGCAGGCACGGTCATCGGGTCGATGCCCTGAAATGCCTCAATGATGACCGTACCGGTTTCCTTTTCATATTCGCCGTTGATCTCATCGGGCGTCATGGCACGGGTGCAGGGAATCTCGCCGTAGAAGCAGTCGGCATGGGTTGTGCCGAGCGGAGCGATGCCGCAGCCGGCCTGCGCAAAGGCAGCCGCCCATTTGCTGTGTGTATGGACGATGCCGCCGATCTGCGGGAAAGCGCGGTAAAGCTCCAGATGCGTCGGGGTATCGCTGGAGGGTCGGTATTTGCCCTCGACCACATTGCCGTCGGGATCGAGCACGACCATATCGGCGGCAGTCATGCCCTCATAGGAAACGCCGGAGGGCTTAATCACGATCAGGCCGGTTTCGGGGTCGCGCTCGGAGGCATTGCCCCATGTAAATTTCACGAGGCCGTATTCCGGGAGCTGCAAATTTGCAGCGAGCACTTTTTCCTTCAGTTGTTCGAGCATGGTATTATCCTCCCTGAGTTGAAACGGAATCGGCAGAAAAAGCCGAAAAAGCAGCAATTCCCCCGTCCGGCGCGCACCGGAAAAAGGGGGAATCGTGTTCATGCAGTTACCGCAGCATGGTGACGATATAGACAAATGCGGCGGCGAGCGAGACCTCAATCACGAGGGTCAGCACGATGTTCCAGCCATTGGTGCCGCCCTCGGTCTGGATGCGGTCATGCATGGCGGCCTCGGAGCCTGCGCCCCGTTTGATGCTGCGGATGCGGCGCACGGTATGCCGGTAATAGAGGTAGTTGGCGAACAGGCCCCAGAAGGCGGAAACGATCAGTCCGACGACCGAGCAGACGGAGTCGAGGCGTGCAAAGCCGGCCGAGTTGACGTTTGCCCATGAAACGGAGATGCCGAGCTGCTCATACATGTAGACGAGCACACGCGGGATGCCGAGCAGCATTTCGAGCAGCATCGAGCCGATTGTCAGCACCCACATTTTGCGGTTTGCGAAGTAGAAATGCGGGAAGAACAGGCAGACCAGATTGAACGAAAACTTCCTGCCGGTCTGCTTCATCAGGCGGAACCGCGGGAGATAGTAGAAGCGGTTTGTGCCGACGAACTCTGCGACCTCGCGCATTGTAGCGCCGTCGAGTGTTTCCTCCGGATCCAGCCCGACGCAGGGGTCATAGGGGTTCAGGCGCACGCCGTCATACAGAGAGCCGTTGAGCATCTTCGGCGCATCGCCGCGCTCACGTTCCGCAGCCTGTTCCTCCTGCTCGGCGCGTTTTTCCGCACGCAGCTCCGCAGAGATTGCTCTCCGGCGCTCAGTGACCCAGCTTCCGCCGGTTTCGTGCAGTTCGGTGTTGACGCAGCATCCGACCTTCTTATAGCATGCACGGTGATACGGCGTGCCGCATTCGGGGCAGGTGACGATATCGTCCGCCTCAGAGAATGCGTCGCCGCAGATCATGCAGGGCTGTCCCTGATATTCGAGCATGAAAAGCCATCCTTTCCGGTCATGGGTATCTCAGCCGGGCTCCGGCGCCGGGAACGCAGGAACCGGCAATTCTTCACCTTATTGTACCACAATCGCCGGCGTTTTACAAGCCCGGCGGGGTGATTTTCATGTATTATTCATCTTTTTCCGCGATTTCGGCGGTTCGTTTTCATGCGTTTTCCGGAATGTGAAAAAAATTATGAAAAGGGCTTGCATTTTGAGACGGGATATGATATAATTATGGTAATCGCTTTTTTGATAAAAGCAGACCGTGAACGAAAGAAAGGATTGTCATTCATGAGTATCATTGAAATTGTCGGCGGCATTGTTCTGCTGATTGCCTGCACGCTGCTGATTATTCTGGGACTGATGCAGGATTCCAAGCAGGATCAGAACATGACCTCCGCGATCACCGGCGGCAGCTACGATTCGCATTTCAGCAAGAACGAGGGCAACACCAAGGAGGCACGCCTCAAGAAGTGGACGACCTTCTTCTGCGTCGTGTTCTTCCTTGCCACACTTGTGATAGTGATTGTACCGGCATGGTTCAACGGCAGCAGTGCCGGCTGACCGGCAGCAGTCAGTCAGAATGTACGCCCTGTTTTCCGGAATCGGAGAGCAGGGCGTTTTTATATACCGCGGGATGCCGCCGCACCCCGCAGAACGGAGGGATTCTATGGCAAAGCGTTCCTATGGGCATAAAACAAGACGCGCCACGAAGAAAAATCAGCGGGAGGCGAAGCTCGAACAGCAGCAGACGCAGAAGGTCAGCGTGCAGATTGATCCGGAGCAGCTCGCGCATTATCGGAACCGGATCTCGGTTTTTCTGCGCAAGGCCGACGGCAGACCGGTTTCCCGTGCTGACCTTGCGTCCAAATGCAGGGGGCGCGGAAAGGCCGCGTATCTGCGTGCGCTGGCATCGCTGCAAAAGGACGGCCTGATCGCAGAGCGCCGCACCGGATTTGTCTGGGCGGAGGCGGCAGGGCTGGTGCGGGGCAAAATCACGCGCATCAGCAAGACCTTCGGCTTTGCACAGCCGGAGGCCGGCAGCACGGAATTCTTTATTTCGGGGCGGAATCTGAAAGGCTCGCTGCCCGGTGATGCGGTGCTGCTTCAGCCGGAGGGCACCCGCGGGGACGGTCTGCCGGAGGCATCCGTCGTGACGGTCATACAGGAGGCAAACCCGCAGTTTTCGGGCATGCTTACCGAAGAAAACGGCAGACTGTACTTCCTGTCCGACCGGCTTTCCGGGCATCCGCTGGAAATCGTCAATCCGGCGGAATGGACTGCACATGCGGGGGAAAAGGTCATCGCTGAGGTCGCAGAGCGCGGCGACCGGCATTCAAGGCACACCGTCCGCATTCTGCTCTCATTCGGCGGTGCCGATACGGCGAGAGCCTGCTCGGAGGCGCTGGTCGCGGTCAGCGGGGTACCGGCGGTCTTTTCGCAGCAGGTGCTTGACGAGGCAGAGGCACTCGAAGCCCGCGGCATTCCGGCGGATGACCTGAACGGCCGCCTTGACCTGCGTGAGCCGGAGGATATCATCTTCACGATCGACGGCTTTGACGCAAAAGACCTTGATGATGCGATTTCGATTTCAGAGACCGCAGAAGGCTATCGGCTCGGTGTGCATATTGCGGATGTTTCGCACTATGTCCGGCCGAATACGCCGCTTGATGACGAGGCGATTGCAAGGGGCACCAGCATTTACTATGCCGATCAGGTCATTCCGATGCTCCCGAAGGCATTGAGCAACGGCATCTGCTCGCTGCATCCGGATGTAGACCGGCTTGCGTTTTCGGCGCTGCTGGAGCTCGACCGCAGCGGAGAGATTGTCAGCTCACGCTTTGAAAAAACGGTTATCCGCTCAGCGGTCAAGGGCGTGTACCGCGAGGTCAATGCGCTGCTGGAAGGCACCGCATCTCCGGAGATCGAAGAAAAATATGCACCGGTAAAAGCATCGCTGCTGCTGCTCGATCAGCTTCGCGAGAAGCGCCTTGCCGCACGCAGACAGCGCGGCGCCGCAGACATTGAAGCGGAGGAGAGCATGTTTCTGCTGGATGAAAGCGGCGTATGCAGAGAAGTCGCCGTCCGGACCAGAGGCCGGGGCGAGGAGCTCATCGAGGAATGCATGCTGCTTGCAAATGAGGCTGCCGCAAGGCTCGCGAAGGAGCGGCATCTGCCGTTTGTTTACCGTGTTCATGCAAAGCCGCCGGAGGAAAAGGCGATGCGGTTAGAGGAGATGCTCAACCGTCTGAGCCTGCCGCATCCGGCACTTGACAGCCCGAAGCCGCGCGATTATGCGCAGGTGCTCAAAAATGCGGAAAACAGTCCGCTGAAGGCCGCCGTGCATCAGATGGTGCTGCGGAGCATGGCCAAGGCGGATTATGAGACCGATCCTGCCGGACATTTCGGTCTGGCGCTGAATGATTATGCGCATTTCACCTCACCGATCCGGCGTTATCCCGATCTTGCGGTACACCGCATCCTATCGGCATTTATCCGGGGAGAAAAGCCCGCGAACATGATGCAGTTTGCGCAGGCAGCGGCGGCGGCCGGCTCTGTGACGGAGCAGCGGGCGCTTCAGCTTGAGCGGGACTGCGAGGACCGCTACCGTGCGGAATGGGCGAATCAGCATATCGGCGAGAAATTTGACGGTACAGTTTCCGGCGTAACCGAGAACGGGGTTTATGTGATGCTGGAAAACTCTGTTGAGGGTCTGATTCTGCTGGATTCGCTGCCGTATGATGATTATGAATGCGACGGCTTTTATTCGCTCCGTGCGAAGGGCAGCGGCCTGACGTTCACGCTGGGCATGCCGGTGCGCATCACCTGTGTCCGGGCGGATATCAACAGCGGAAACATTGATTTTGCGCCGGCGGATTGAGCTTACAGCGGCTTTTCCATGTGGATGCAGGTAAAGGTCTCACCGCGGATGATGCGGGCGGGGTCGGCAGTATAGCCGAGGCGTTCATAGAAGTGCTGTTTTTCGGTGCGCGCCTCCAGAACGGCGGTGCGGAAGCCGAGCTCAGCAGCCCAGCGCTCCGCCTCCGTGACGACTTTGCTGCCGAGGCCCTGCCGGCGGTATTCCTCCAGCACAACGATTCTGCCGAGCATAACCCGCTCGCTGTCGAGCGCATAGAGCCGTCCGGTTGCGACAGGCAGCACGCCGTCGTAGATGACGATATAGCGTGTCTGCGGGGTATCGTGTTCGTCGAACTCCTGCTCCGGCGTGATCTGATGCCGCAGCGCCATAGCCTGAATGCGCACATAGTAAGCGCCGGTGCGCTGTGCGAGTGTTTCCGTCCGCACGATCTGCATATGATGTACCTCCTGCATCTGCGCTGCATGCGCAGAGTGTTCTGCTCAAAGTATACCATATTACGCTGAAAAGTTCAATGGCAGCATTGCTGTTTTTTGCAGGGGAGCGGCCCAATCGCGGGTTTGATTACTTGCATAACAGTCTGTACAAGAAAAAGTGTCTCCGACGGATTCAAAATGGGAACTCCCTTTGGCGGAGTTTGCGTGAGTTTGCGGCGCAAACTCATAGCGAAGCGTGCGGGAGCCTCGTTATCAATGCATCGCAGATACCACTTTACCGACAAGCTGAAACGCCGGCAAAGCTGACGTACCAAAAACTTTATTTTGGCAGCAGCGGAAATTATCTTATACCCCCCGAATGTCCGCACCTTTTTCGCAAAATGTGCTTGACAAACCGATCAAAGTATGGTATGATAGTAGTACCTCTTTGCGGAGGCGTTTTTGTTGTGCCCCGAAAAATGTCTGCCCTTTGTGCTTCGGCAGACCGCGGCACCCCGGATCACCGCCCGCCGCAGCAAAAGAGGGAGGCTGGCTTTCTTCCGCTGCCGCCGCATACCCATTGCTTCGGCAACGGAAAATATTAGAAGGAGGTGCCGACTGATGCGCGTAAAAATCACACTTGCTTGCACCGAATGCAAGCGCAGAAACTATGTTTCCAAGAAGAACAAGAAAAATGACCCGGACAGACTCGAAATGAAGAAGCATTGCAGATTCTGCAACAAGCATACCCTGCATAAGGAAACCAAGTAAGATTCCATACCCCGCCCGGGTACAGCCGCGAATCGCGCTCTGAACCCGCGCAGAAAGGAAGATACCATGGCGAAGGAAAAGGACAAGAAGGAGCTCGCAGTCTCTGAAAAAGCCGAGAAGGCCGAAAAGGCTGTCAAGGCAGCGAAAGCCGATAAGGCTGACAAGAAGGACGCGAAGAAAAAGGACAGCTCCAAGAAGCAGGGTAAGATCAGCAGATGGTTCAAGGATCTGAAGCAGGAGATGAAAAAGGTCGTATGGCCGTCCAGAAAAGTCGTCGTTGCAAACAGCATCGTCGTCTTTGCTGCCATGCTCGGATTCGCTGCTTATACCTTCCTGCTCGATAAGGGCTTCCTCTGGCTCTTCGAGAAAGCAATCAGCGGCAAATCATAATCCGCTGAACCGGAAGCACAGAAATCCGCACAGTGCAAAGCGCTGCACGAAATCATGAAAGGAAAGCAGGGAAACACAGAATGAGTGAAAGCAGTACCCCCAAGGCAGAGTGGTATGTCATCCATACCTATTCCGGCTATGAGAACAAGGTTGCGCAGAGCATTGTAAAAAAGGCCGAGAATCAGCAGCTCACCGATATGATTCTTGAGGTGCAGATTCCGACCGAGCAGGTGCGCGAGATCACGGACGGCAAGGAGAAGGAAATCACAAGAAAGATCTTCCCCGGCTATGTGCTCGTTCACATGATTCATAACGACGAGGTCGCATATCTCATCCGCAGTATCCGCGGCGTGACCGGCTTCCTCGGCGCAGACCCCAATCAGCCGATCCCGCTGACACCGGCAGAGATCGCTGCAATGGGCGTCGATCTGGGCGAAACCGTCGAGATCAATCTCAGTGTCGGCGACAATGTCCGTATTGTCGGCACTGCAATGGACGGCTTTACCGGTGTGGTGCAGAGCATCGACATTGAGGAGGGCACCTGCGAGGTGCTTGTATCCATGTTCGGTCAGGAGACACCGACCAAGCTCAAGCTGACAGAGGTCGCAAGAGCAGACTGATCCGGTTACAGAGAGCCGTTTACCCCTGTCAGACAGCATCCCGCTCTGTGAAAGGGACGTGCTGTCGTGGGAGAGACCGCCGCTGCCGCAGAGAACCGGCCGGGGGTCCCGCCATATACCACATTATTTGGAGGTTAAATTACCATGGCACAAAAAGTAGTTGGCTTTATTAAGCTTCAGATCGCCGCAGGCAAAGCAACCCCTGCACCGCCTGTCGGCCCGGCGCTCGGTCAGCACGGCGTCAATATCATGGGCTTCTGCAAGGAGTTCAATGAGCGCACCAAGAATGAGGCCGGAATGATTATCCCGGTCATCATCACCGTATATGCAGACCGTTCGTTCACCTTTATCACAAAGACCCCGCCTGCGGCAGTCCTGATTAAGAAGGCCTGCGGCATCGACAAGGCTTCCGGTGTCCCGAACAAGAACAAGGTTGCTACCATTACGAAGGAGCAGATTCAGAAGATCGCGGAGACCAAGATGCCTGACCTCAATGCAGCTTCCCTCGAAGCAGCAATGAGCATGATCGCCGGAACCGCTCGCTCGATGGGTGTCGTCGTCGCAGACTGATGTCCCCGACGGCGTCGCCGGTGGGAGGAACAATTCCGTTAGCCGGGAAGCATTTCCGGCATACCACAGATTGATGATAAAGGAGTTTTTCATAGATGAAACACGGAAAGAAGTATGTTGAGAGCGCGAAGGCTCTCGACAAGGCAAAGCTCTATGAGCCGAATGAGGCGCTTGGCACTGTCTGCCAGCTCGCAAAGGCAAAGTTTGATGAGACCGTTGAGGCACATATCCGCCTCGGCGTAGACTCCCGTCACGCAGACCAGCAGGTTCGCGGCGCTGTCGTTCTGCCGAACGGCACCGGTAAGACTGTCCGCATCCTCGTTTTCTGCAAGGAGGATAAGTATGAGGCAGCCAAGGCAGCCGGCGCAGATTATGTCGGCGGTCTGGATATCGTCGAGAAGATTCAGAAGGAAGGCTGGATGGAGTTTGATGTCGTCATCGCTTCGCCGGATATGATGGGCGTGGTCGGCCGTCTGGGTAAGATTCTCGGCCCGCGCGGCATGATGCCGAACCCGAAGGCCGGCACGGTCAATGCAGACGTCGCAAAGGCTGTCGCAGAAGCAAAGGCCGGTAAGATCGAGTACAGACTCGACAAGTCCAACATCATTCACTGCCCGATCGGCAAGGTTTCCTTCGGTGCCGATAAGCTTGAGGAGAACTTCAATACCCTGCTTGAGGCAGTTGTGAAGGCAAAGCCGGCAGCAGCAAAGGGTACCTACCTGCGCTCTGTCACCGTCGCTTCCACCATGGGTGTCGGCGTTCCGGTTCTGACCACCAAGTTCGGTGTGTAATTTCAAATGCGAATGGGGCAGAGAACGGTTCAGAGCTGTTCTCTGCCTTTTTCATTCTGAAACGGAATCCTGATTCTCGGCTGGAAAGCCGTGCATGTCGAAACGGAAAAGGAAGTGAGTGAGATTATGTTTATCACTTGCCCGAAGTGCGGCTATCAGCTTGTCCGGGCGGAGGAAAAACGCTGTACCGTCTGCGGATTTCGCTTTGGTGAGCCTGCCGGACAGCAGCAGAAGAAAAAGGCCGGCGGATACCGGCTTGCAGTGGGAGCCGGCGCAGTGCTGCTGGTTGCAGCCGTGGTGCTGACCGCAGCCGAACTGCTCAGCGGCGGCAGTCCGAAGGGCGGCAGGCAGAACAGTGCGCAGGTTTCCGGCACGGAACCCGGCACTGTCTCCGCCACGCAGACAACCTCTGTCACGCAAAAATTGACAACGACCTCCGCCCTGCCGACAACATCAGCGGCAACCGCAAATACCGTGCCGCAGACGGTTACACAAACGGTTACACAGACGGTCACAACAACGGCAGCACCCGCGCCGCCGGCAGTGCAGCGCACTTATGCGGATTATTATACAGCGATTCTCGAACGCAAGACCGATCGGTTTACGTTCAGCGGCGATGCATACGATGTCGAGCTGTTTAATTATTCGCTGCTTGATCTGAACAAAGACGGCGTCAAGGAGCTGCTCTGCAATTACAACACGCCGGATATGATGGCGCTGCCGTTTGTGCGATGCTTCCGGATCAGCGGCGATTCGGTTGAAGCATGTCCGCCCTACGGGGACAATCATGTCATTGAAACCTATCTGGCCGCCGACGGAAACGGCCTGATCCAGCTTAGCTATCATCCGAATGTCTATTCATATGCGCGCATGCAGCCGATCACCGGCAAGATTGATTACATTGCCGATTTCGACGACAACGGCGACCAGAGCTATTTCGACCGGGAATATGCGAAAATGAAGCAGCTATGCGGCGAAAGGCTGGAGTATATTCCGCTGGAGAACCGGTATCCGCTCAGCGAGACCGTGCCGGGCTGACGCGAAATTGCCGAAAGGAAGTGTAGCCTCAAATGTTTATTACATGTCCGCAGTGCGGCTATCAGCTTGTGCGGCCGGAGGAAGGCCGCTGTACGGTCTGCGGCTACCGGCTCGGAACCGCACCGCAGCCCAAACAGAAGCAGCCCAAGGCCGGGCGGATCGCTGCCGGAATCGGTGCGGTGCTGCTGGTTGCGGCCTGCGTGATGATTGCAGCAGACCTGCTGCGGGGCGGCAGCGGCGGAAAAACAAATGACAGCAGCAGTACCGCCGGCATCGCGCAGGTGCAGAATGACAGTTCCGCGGCAGAATTGACAGTGCCGCCGGTGAGCAGCAGTACGACCGGTACGGTGTCGCTGACAGCGGCGCAGACGACGACCGCAGCGCCGGTTACGACCGCGCCCGCGCCTGCCGATCCGGAGGGCTATCTTGCGCTGTATCAGCCGGCTGTTGAGCAGGCATTGCGCGATTACGGCCAGCCGGTGTATAATGAAACCTCATGGAATGACGGTGCGTTTATCCGGCTTTATGATTTTGACAATGACGGCATCAGCGAGCTGTATCTGACCGGCTTTCCTGCATGGGAGCGCTCCGGAATGGGTGAAATCAAAGTCTATACCGTTGTGAACGGCGCGGCGAAGGAGATTTTTCAGTACCGGCAGTTTCCGCTGACGACTGTTGATACGTCAGAAAGTCTCCTTAGAGACAGCCGAACCGGAAAGCTCAATATCTATGAGATCACCTGCGACGGCCTTGTGCCCGGCTACTACGGCGATTATATCTCGACATGGTGCAAAAACGGGGATTCGTTTATCCAGAACAGTGCCTATCTGCTGATGCTTGATACCACGTACAACAACCCCGCGCCCGGCACGAAGGTCGGCGGATATACCGTGATCGGCAATATTTCGGAGACTGAATATGACTGGGAAACAGGACCCGATGATCCGTTCGGGAAGGAATACGGCGCGCACTGCAATAAAGGGCAGGAGGAGTATCAGATTACGCTTGATGCCATCCGGCGTATCCGGGAAGCCCGAATGCAGTAAGTACGGAGCGGAATGAATGATTATAGAAGTAAACGTATGAAAAACTGATTCAGATTACAGGTGTATTTGTGCTTGCCGCCGCGATGCTGACCGGCTGCGGAGCGCAGTCCGCAGAGAGCAGTGCGGATTCTGTAACAGCGCCCGCAGCGGCACTGTATTCCGATTCCCGTGCCGTAACGGAATCCCCGAAGTGGGTCACGAAGCTGGATGCGGCAAAGGAAGCAGAGCAGTTGATCGTCGTGGCGGGCTATGACAAAAATACCGCCTACATCTCCATGCACGAGAAGCAGGACGGCAAGTGGATGAAGCTGCTGTCCACCCCCGGCTATATCGGGCTGGACGGACTGGGCAAGGCGAATATCGAGGAGGCGCTCACACCGGTCGGCACATTTACGATCGACAAGGCATTCGGCATCGCCGATGACCCCGGCTGTCAGATGGATTATATCAAGGTCGATGATTCCTATTACTGGTCGGGCGACCCGAATCATCACTTCAACGAGCTGGTTTCCGTCAACGATGTCAAGGAACTCGACACAGAGGAGAGCGAGCATATCACGGATTATCAGTTCCAGTATCAGTATGTGCTCAATCTCGGCTACAATTCGGAATGCGAGGTACAGAACGGCTATGCGTTCTTCTTCCACTGCTTCGGCGACCGGAAGCCGTATACCGGCGGCTGCGTTTCGGTGCCGGAGAACATCATGAAGCAGATTATGCAGAAGATTCGCCCGAACTGCAGGATCACCATTGATACAATGGAGAATCTTCATGCAGATTTCAATGACTGATTGCAGAAGCGGCGCTGTATAGCAGCAAAATCATTGTGAAGCGATACCATTATTTTCAAGCTGACCGTTCCTGCGCGGAACGGAAAACGGAGGTCTGTATGACTGATTTCAAAACACCCTGCGGTCTGATCGGGCGGAAGCTCGGTCACAGCATATCGCCGGAGATTCATGCGGCGCTGGGCAATCCGCAGTATTCGCTCTATGAGCTGGAACCGGACGAACTGCCGGTGTTTCTTGCTGACGAACGCCTGAAAGCGCTCAACGTCACCATTCCGTATAAAATAGACGTCATACCGCTGTGTGCGTCGCTTGATCCGCTTGCGGAGGCGATCGGCAGTGTCAATACGCTGGTGCGGCAGGAGGACGGCTCATGGAAGGGCTATAATACCGACGCCTACGGCCTGCGGTGCATGATGCGGGCGGGCTGTCATTTGACGGCGCAGATGTTCTGGTGCTGGGAAACGGCGGCGTGTCCCAGACGATACAGGCGATTGCGCGGCTTGACGGATGCAGGACACTGACGGTTCTGGATCTGCAAGGCACGGCGCACACCTATGATGACCTGCCGGAATTCTATGCAGACACGACGCTGATTGTCAATGCAACACCGGTCGGAATGTACCCGAATGCGGGCAAATCGCTGGTTGATCTCACGAAATTCGCGAAGCTGAAGGGCGTCGCGGATGTGATTTACAATCCCGCGAGAACAGCTCTGCTGCTTCAGGCGGAGGCGCTCGGCATACCGTATGCGGGCGGCCTGACGATGCTGGTCGCACAGGCCAAGCAGGCGGCGGAGCATTTCTTCGGCCGGGCGATTGACGACGCAAAGATCGCAGAGATCGGCGCAGATATGCAGCGGGATGCAGAAAACATCGTGCTGATCGGAATGCCGGGCTGCGGCAAGAGCACGATCGGCAATGCGCTCGAAGCCCTGACCGGCAGGCGGCAGATCGACCTTGATGCAGAGATTGTGAAGAAGGCGGGCAAATCCATTCCGGAAATCTTTGCGGAGGGCGGCGAGGAAGCATTCCGGCAGATCGAAACGGAGACTGTGCAGGAGCAGAGCGCAAACCGCGGCGTGATTCTGGTCACGGGCGGCGGCGTTGTGACCAGAGCGGAAAATTACGCGCCTCTGCGCAGCAACGGCAGGCTGTATCACATCACAAGGCCGGTCGCGGAGCTGAGCCGCGAGGGCAGACCGCTTTCCCTGCATGCCGATCTGAACGAAATGGCAGCAAAGCGGATGCCGCTATACAGGAAATTTGCGGATACTGAGATTGCAAACAGCAGCACGCCGGCGGAAGCGGCAGAACAGATATGGAGGGATTTTCATGCATATACTCGTGCTGAATGGGCCGAATTTGAACATGCTCGGCATACGTGAGCCGGAGCACTACGGCACACAGACTTTGGCTGACCTGACCGCGATGATTGAAGCAGAGGCGGCGCGTCTGGGCATCACAGTGGAATGCCGGCAGTCGAATCATGAGGGCGAGCTTGTTGACTGGATTCAGGGTGCATACGGCAAAGCGGACGGCATACTCATCAATCCGGCAGCGTATACGCACACGAGCGTCGCGCTGCTCGATGCGGTCAAGGCGGTGTCGCTGCCGACCGTAGAGGTACATATCTCCGATCCGGATACGCGCGATGAATTCCGGAAGATCTCGTATATCCGGCAGGCCTGCATTGCGACGGTCAAGGGCAAGGGCTTTCCGGGCTATATTGAGGGAATGCAGATTCTTGTCCGTCATATCGCAGCGAAGCGCCGGTAAAGCGGTCATTTATCATGAGACTCCCCGCGCTGTCCCCACTTTGAATCCGTCGGAGACAATTCTTTGACAGACTGAAGCGCCCGCCGTACTTTTTCTGTACGGCGGGCGCTTTGCATACATGATTGCGCTTCAGCGGATTAGCCCAGCTCTGCGAAATACTTGATGGTGCGAACCATCTGGCTGGTGTAGGAGTTCTCGTTGTCGTACCACGAAACAACCTGAACCTCATAGAGATCGTCAGCAATCTTTGCGACCATGGTCTGGGTTGCATCGAACAGAGAACCGTAGGTCATGCCGATGACGTCGGAGGAAACGATCTGATCCTCGTTGTAGCCGAAGGAAGCAGATGCAGCAGCCTTCATTGCGGCATTGATGCCTTCCTTGGTCACATCAGCACCCTTGACAACAGCAGTCAGGATGGTGGTGGAGCCGGTCGGAACCGGAACACGCTGTGCAGAGCCGATCAGCTTGCCGTTCAGCTCCGGAATAACCAGACCGATTGCCTTTGCAGCACCGGTGGAGTTCGGAACGATGTTTGCTGCGCCTGCGCGTGCGCGGCGGAGATCACCCTTGCGGTGCGGGCCGTCGAGGATCATCTGGTCGCCGGTGTAGGCGTGAATGGTGCTCATGATACCGGACTGGATCGGAGCATAATCGTTCAGAGCCTTTGCCATCGGAGCCAGGCAGTTGGTGGTGCAGGATGCAGCAGAGATGATCTGGTCATCAGCTGTCAGGATACCTTCGTTAACAGAGAATACAACAGTCTTCAGATCATTGCCGGCCGGAGCAGAGATAACAACCTTCTTAGCACCA